>JBJMLW010000609.1:0-4261 GCA_045805105.1 Flavisolibacter sp.
AACAGGAATGTAGCTCGTATGGCTGGACTTCTCGCAGGTCTGCCGGTTACTGTTGCCGGAAATACAGTGAACAGATTATGCGCATCAGGCTTACAGGCTGTGATGGATGGATCACGCCAGATCATGTGTGGCGATGCAGAACTGATTATTGCATGCGGCGTTGAAAGCATGAGCCGTGCTCCTTTTGTATTATCCAAATCGACAACTGCATTTCAGCGAACAGCGGAAGTTGTGGATACAACGCTGGGATGGCGCTTTATTAATAACAGGTTGTCCGGTATACATTATCCATATAGTATGGGTGAAACTGCAGAAAATGTAGCGAAGCAATGGAAGGTGAGTCGTGAAGCACAGGATGCTTTTGCACTACAATCACAGGAAAAATATTTTCAGGCTGAACAAAATGGTAAGTGGAAAGATGAAATCATTGGTATAGAAGTGTCAGGAGAAAAGGGGTCTGTTCAGATAGCTGATAAAGATGAACATCCCAGGAAAACAACGCTTGAAAAGCTGGCTTCTTTGAAACCTGCATTTGTAAAAGACGGAACGGTTACTGCAGGAAATTCTTCAGGCATCAACGATGGTGCTGCTGCAATGATACTCGCCAGTGAATCTGCAGTAAGAAAATACGGATTGAAACCAATGGCAAAAGTGATTGCAATGGCCGTTGCAGGTGTTGATCCTGCCATTATGGGAATGGGTCCGGTTCCTGCCACACAAAAAGCATTAAAAAGAGCAAGCCTTTCTATTGCCAACATGGACCTGGTTGAACTCAATGAAGCTTTTGCTTCACAATCGCTCGCGTGTATTCACGACCTTGGTCTTGATCCTTCTTGTGTGAATGTAAATGGAGGCGCTATTGCACTGGGTCATCCGCTGGGTTGTAGCGGCGTTCGTCTTTCTACAACTCTTGTGCATGAAATGAAAAGAAGAAACAATAAGTATGGACTGGCTACAATGTGTGTAGGTGTAGGGCAGGGAGCAAGTGTAATTTTTGAGGGAATTGGATAAACGATGGTTGTTGATACATTGATAGTTGATATGTTGATACGTTGATATGTTAAGGGAAATACATAAGAAATTGCTGTTTTGAATAAACCAATTAGTCAACTAATCAACCATCCCATAAATGAAACTATTTTTCCTCATGTTCTTTCTCGTTGCTTCCTGTTCAGTCATTGATGATTTCAACCGCAAGGAATTTACTTACGAAGGGAAAGAAAGGGAACATAAACTTGTATTGCATATTCCACGGGGTTATAAAGAAGAAAAGAAGATGCTGGATACAGCAGGGGGGAAAGAGCAATTCTATTATTATTCAAATGGCGCTTTAATCTATTTTACCAACAAAGTAAGCTGGCCTACTGAAAATGACAGTATCATACGTCAGATGAAACCTGTTTCCACAGACGGAGAATCATTTGTTTATCGTGGAATGGATAAGGATGGATTATACTGGAAAGAGATCAGGCATGAATCATTCAGGTTCGGGTATAGTTATGTACCCAAAAGTAACATTGACCGGTTTGAAAAGGCAGTGAATACAGTAAGGATGAGGTGAGGAAGTGAAACGTGAAACGTGAAAACGTGAATCGTGAATCGTCAATCGTGAATGGGAGGTCTAAACTGAATTGAGCATACCTCCCTCATTTTGTGATTTGAAATGTTTTAATGAATAACCGGATACATCATTCACGATTGACGATTCACGATTGACGACTGACGATTCACGACTGACGATTCACGCCTGATACTAGTTTTGATCATAACTTCAGGCTCATTTTTTTGATTTTAGAAATTTTAATGGAATAACCGAATGCATCATTCACGATTGACGATTGACGATTCACGCTTAACCCTGGTTTTGTTCATATTCATTATACTTTCCTGCAGCCCTTTCAGACGTTCGTCATTCCTGTATCATGAAAATGGCATTGTACATAGTACCGGGCTTGTAGTTCCGAAAAAGTATAACAAAACACAGCAGACAACTGACAGTGCTGGAAATGAACAGAAATTTTTTTATTATTCAGGAGGGAGGATCCTGTATTTCGCACATTTAACCGACTCACTCAGAGAATACCAGTACATAAACCTGGAAGAAAATATTCCACGCATGATTTATGGATCTGTTTATATGAAAGGTATTGATAGCTCCGGACTTTACTGGAGAGAAAACCGCGATTTTCCCTTTCGGTCGGGATACAGGTTTGTTAAAGAAGGAAGGGACTGGATTTTTGATTCTTCGTTGAATTATTTTTCAGTGCATAGGAAGTGAATTGTTGATGCGCTGACTTGTGATACGTTTTTACAGCAATGATCCTGACGAATCAACATATCAACTTATCCAACTTAGAAATCACCCCAACCTGTACAGCTACTTCCTAACTAACCTGAAATTTGTAAATATTGAAAGCACAACGAGAAACACAGCCACTGCAAAAACACTCCAGTGAACCAGTGTAGACATATCATTCCGGTTGTACATAACAAAATGATGAAATGCCCATTGCATCAGTTGTGTCAGAATGATGCCGGCTAAGCCAACGAAAATATAAACCGGGATAAATTGTCGTGATACATTTTGACTCAGCCACTTTGGTGAATATCCAAGCAGCAATAATAATTGCAGATTATCACGGCTGCGGGCAATCACGAGCTGTAGGTAAAATGAGAAAAGCATGAGTGCCATGATTACAACCAGTAAACCAAAAAAGCCAAGACCATAAAATACTCCTTCGAGTGTTTGCTTTGTTCTTCCGAATTTTATTTTGTCCTTGTTTACTTTATAATGCTTCTGGTCGAGAAAGCTGATCAGGTCTGTATTATTGGCATCTTTGGTTTTTATGTATAGCCGCGCATATCCTGATACAGGATGATCACCCATAGTACGGTTGGCCCATTCAAGAAAAGATTTCGGTACCAGAACCGAATTGATACGATCGCTGAATGCAACAACGCTACCTGAAAAATCTCCTTCAACTCCATTTCCTGAACAGGATATTATAACCGGAATGTTCGTTGCCGTTTCCTGTGATACCTGCGGTAGCCCCTGCCCCGGTGCAAATACATTATATGCTTCAAGAAAATCAGAAGAAATTATAACTGGAATGTGCATTTGTCCTTCCTGCCAGTGGAAAGAAGGTGGGACAGTATCAATAAAATCATCATCAAGGCTTTCAAGAAAAAGGTCTGTTTTGAATGAGAGTATCGCACCTGCACTCATCTGAACACGGAACTGGTTCGCTATAAGCGGAGCAACACCATCTACAAAAGGTTTTGATTTTATCTCATCAATTTCCGACTGGTAAAAAAGATTTTTTTCCGGTTGACCCATTGTTTCATTTGTGACGGTTTTGGTAATGGAAATAAAATCAAATCCATTTTTGCGAATGGTATTTTTGCCCAGCAAGTCCTGGATGTTCATATACATCTGTAAAGAGCAAAGAAGCAGCAGCGTACCTATCCCTAAACCTATATAGGATAACCAGCGTGAAGCCGTGTTTGTTCCGGTTTGTAAAAGAGGCTTTATGGGTTTAAAGGAAAGTGCCACTGGAAAAATTTACAGGTGAAAGATTCTGGTGAAAGGATAATAATCGATTCGTTCCAGGTCTGCAAATACAATGGATGCCTCACGTATTCTTGCTTCTTCCACCATGAGTGCCATAGCAATTTCTGAATTCCTGTTGTCAAGGTGACTGAATGGTTCATCGAGCAGTAAAAAATCAAATGGCTGCATCAATGAACGGATAATGGCAACCCGCTGCTGCTCTCCATACGAGCAGATCTTTGCTTTTGATGTAAGCTTTGTCCCAATGCCTAATCGTTCAGCCATTTCCCGGATTTTTTCTGTTGGGTGATAAGGATTGAGTTGCCTTTTAATTTCAATATTCTGGTAAACAGTCTGCTCGGGCAGTAAACGCAGATCCTGGAAAACAATACTGATATGCGATTGGCGGTATTTTGCAAAATCTTCCGCACCAAATTTGCTGATCTGGTGTTGATCGTATGATACGGTTCCATTGTATTCGTGCCTGATGCCGTAAAGGGAATGCATCAGAGATGTTTTTCCGCTTCCGGAAGGAGCAACAATCTTGATGAACTCACCTTTGTCTACCCGGATGTTCTTCCCCCAGACCTCAGAAGTCTGTTTCCTGGAGTCATCAAAATATTCCGGCAATAACTGGTCGATCTGTAAATACATCTGTAAAATTAAAAGCCACAGTCACAATCCGGGAATGTGAACTGTGGCTTTAAGATA
>JBJMLW010000610.1:0-3163 GCA_045805105.1 Flavisolibacter sp.
GGAAATTGGGCCGGATTTTCTTTTTAATAAAACCTTCGGTATCGATGAGATATTGAATCTGCTTCACATTTACTTCTGCAAGGATGAGTTCTTCTACTTTCCTTATCTGCTTTTCCATATCAGGATTCAAAACAGGAATCAGGATTTTCTGAAGTGGTTGCCTTACTTTAACGTTGGCTTTCTTCCTAAGAGATAAAACAAGTGATGAAATATCCTGGGCCAGCTGCATTCTTTCTTCAAGGGATGTATCGATCAACGCTTCCTTTGCTTCAGGAAAGATCGTGTGATGAACAGAACGTAACTTTTGTTTACCAGTAATAGAATTCAGGTTGGTAAAAATTTCATCACTGAAGAACGGAGATATGGGAGCCATAAGTGTTGTTACTGTTTCCAGACATTCATATAACGTCTGATACGCAGCAATCTTGTCCTGTTCATATTCACCTTTCCAGAAACGTCTCCGACACAGACGCACATACCAGTTGCTGAGGTGTTCATCTACAAAATCTTCAATCAGTCTTCCTGCTTGCGTTGGTTCATAATCGTCAAACGCTGCCTTTGATTTTTTTATCAGTGTCTGAAGAGATGAAATAACCCATTGATCTATCTCAGGTCTTTCCTGAACCGGAATATATTTTTCTTCGAAAGTAAAACCATCCACATTCGCATACAGTGCAAAAAACTGGTAGGTATTGTACAACGTACCAAAAAACTTACGCTGAACTTCCTTGATACCTTCAAGGTCAAATTTCAAATTGTCCCATGGAGATGCGTTTGTAATTAAATACCATCTTGTAGCATCCGCTCCAAATTGTTCAATGGTTTTAAAAGGATCGACAACATTGCCCAGGCGCTTGCTCATTTTGTTTCCACTCCTGTCGAGCACCAGTCCATTTGACACAACGGTTTTATAAGCCACACTATCAAAAAGCATCACACCCAATGCGTGTAAGGTATAAAACCATCCGCGTGTCTGGTCAACTCCTTCAGCAATGAAGCTGGCGGGAAAATTCTTTTTGAATGAATCTTTATTCTCAAAAGGAAAATGCCATTGTGCGTATGGCATGGCTCCGCTGTCGAACCAAACATCAATCAGGTCGGGTTCACGGCGCATAGGCTTGCCCGTTGGTGATACAAGAATCACTTCGTCTACGTATGGTTTATGCAGGTCTAGAATTCCATCATGCAGGTAATGCATGTTCACATCCCCTCCCAATTGCTTACTTGCTTTTCGGATCTCTGCATTCAATTCATCTATAGACCCAATACAAATTTCTTCGCTACCATCTTCAGTACGCCAGATTGGAAGCGGTGTTCCCCAGTAACGGCTCCGGCTGAGGTTCCAGTCTACCATATTTTCCAGCCAGTTTCCGAACCTTCCTGTTCCTGTAGATTCCGGTTTCCACCGGATAGTTTTATTCAGCTCCACCATCCTGTCGCGCTTTGCCGTGGTTTTTATAAACCATGCATCCAGCGGATAGTAAACAACAGGTTTATCTGTTCGCCAGCAATGCGGATAACTATGCTCATATTTTTCAACCTTGAAAGCGCGGTTTTCCTTTTTGAGCTTAACAGAAATGTCAACGTTTACATCTTCATAGCCTTTTTCGTTTTTATAATCTTTTATGTAACGACCGCTGAATTCACCAACACCATCAACAAATTTTCCCTGTTTGTCAACAAGCGTCAGAATACCAATATTATATTTCTGTCCAATTCTGTAGTCGTCAGCACCAAAAGCAGGTGCTGTATGAACGATTCCGGTACCATCTTCCGTTGTAACAAAATCTCCAAGGAGAACCTGGAATGGCCTGGCGTCCGGCGTGATGTCAAGTATTGCTTTTAATGAATTTGCATCAGTAGGCATTAACTGTTCATATTCGATTCCCTCAAATTCCTTTCCATTGAATTCTGAAATAATCTTCCATGGAATGGGTTGGGTTTCGGCAGAATAGCTTTCAAAATCACCATTCTCTCCATCTTCCCTGAAATATTTTCCAATTAATGATTTTGCAAGAATTACATGAACAGGAAGGTGTGTATATGGATTAAATGTTTTTACAAGTGCGTATTTTATATTCGGTCCAACTGTTAATCCAAGGTTGGAAGGAAGTGTCCAGGGTGTTGTTGTCCAGGCAAGGAAAAAAACTTCACTGTTCCCTGCAGCTTTTGTATTACTGTTTAGTGCATCAAAAAGAAATTTACTTTTTTCATTCTGCTTCACTTTAAACATCGCCACCGCACTGGTATCCTTTACATTTTTGTAGGTGCCGGGCTGATTCAGTTCATGTGAGCTCAATCCCGTTCCGGCTGCAGGTGAATAAGGCTGAATTGAAACGCTTTTATACAAAAGACCTTTTGTATACAATTCCTTTAAACACCACCACAGTGTTTCGATGTATTCATTGGTAAAAGTGATGTAGGGATGCTCGAGATCCACCCAGTATCCCATTTTCCTTGTGAGGTTATCCCACATGTCCTTGTAACGAAGCACGACTTCCCTACACTTCTGGTTGTATTCTGCAACAGATATTTTTTTACCAATGTCTTCCTTGGTAATACCTAATTCCTTTTCAACGCCTAATTCGATTGGCAGTCCATGGGTATCCCATCCACCTTTGCGTTCCACCTGAAAACCCTGCATGGTCTTATAACGGCATACCAGGTCCTTCAATGTCCGCGAAATCACGTGGTGTATACCAGGAAGTCCATTGGCACTTGGTGGACCTTCATAAAAAACAAAATGTTCGGAACCTTCACGGATCTCTACACTCTTTTCAAAGGCCTTTTCCCTTTCCCACCGGTCAAGGATTTCCTTTTCAATGGAAGGAAGGTTTAACTGTTTGAATTCTTTATACCGTTTGGCCATCTGGCTCTGAAATTGTTTTAAAAAAATGGGAGCAAAGGTACGGAGAAAGGTGGATAGACGATGGACCATGGACGAGCGTCAATTAATGAAAATCATTATTGCGTATGAAATTTCTAAAAAAGTTTACTTTAACTGATCTTAAACTTTCGCATAGTTTAAGTCTTCTCCCTTAAATGTCTATAGATCCTGATGGCGCTCATCAGGATAACTATAAAAGCGACCAGACCGCCTACACCCCAGATCAGACTCATTCCAACTTTCACAGTAGCCAGCATTACAACAGCAACAAGAAAA
>JBJMLW010000611.1:0-4262 GCA_045805105.1 Flavisolibacter sp.
GACTATATCCGGCAGTCGGCTCAATTATTGAACATAGATGAAACAGGTTTCACCACTCTTGTAAATAAATTTATTCGCAACAGGATTTCATTACAGGAAAATAAAATTCCTTTTAATGAAGCAAAGGTGCATGAAGAAAATGCACGACAGGCACAGGATGCCGAATTTGACGATCAGACTTTCTCTTTATTATTCAGAGATGATCTTCAGGAACGAGAAATTGCACGCATCCTTCTTGAATATGGAACAAAAAAATGGACAGCTGAGGAAGCGATCGCCGAGCATGTATTATCTGAATTGCCTGAAGAAGACCTCATTGATAATAAATCTGTTTTGAAAATGCTTGAGGAATTCCGAAGGTTACAGGAGTTGCATACAGTCCCCGACAAGAATTATTTCCTTTATCATCCTGATAATGATATCAGCACACTTACGGTTTCGCTCCTGAATTTTCCCTATGAAGAAAGCATTCACTGGAAACGAGAACTCAGTCAGTCTACAGGATATCAGAAGTCACTATTTGAACAGGATTATAAAAGCTTTCTTCACACCATTAAAAAGGAGAATGAGCCGGTTCTCATGAGTTATCTTAAAATTGGTAGAGATAATACAAAAAACGAGGTTGAATCCGCCATTTCTTACCTCAAGCTTAGAAAGATCAAACGTTTGCTTCTGCAAAACCAGGCGGATCTTGAAAAAGCTGATCCATCTCAACAAACCACGCTGTTTCTCACCCATCAGCACCTTAAGGAAATGGAAATGGAACTTTCAAAAAAGCTCGGGACTGTTGTAATCCGGTAATTGGATAATCATTTTTTCAGCATGAAAAAATGTCCCGCCATCCCTTGGCATTGAATTTTTAGTGATTTTAAAAATATTCATCATGAAACCATTAATCGCACTGGGAGGCGGACTGGCTGGCGCCTGTGCAGTGACCCTAATCCATGAAACAGTAAGAAGGGTTGTACCCGAAGCTCCACGTATGGACAGGCTGGGAATGAATGCCATTTCGAAAGGCTTACATGCTACGGGTAGAAAAGTTCCGGATGATAATAAACTTTTCACACTGGCACTGGCAGGCGACTTTGTTAGCAATGCACTATTCTATAGCCTGGCAGGTGCAGGAAAAGAAAAAAACATTTGGGTAAGGAGTGCAGCACTTGGACTTACAGCTGGTCTATCGGCAGTTGTACTTCCTGAACCACTTGGATTGAATGAAAAATACAGCAATCGTACAGTGGCCACGAAGATTATGACTGTAGGTTTGTATGTTGCCGGTTCTATTGTTGCCACAGCAGTTATTAAATTCCTGGAAAAAAGAAAGAAAAAGGAAAAAGACGTTTGGGAACACAGACTTGTTACATCGGCAATGGGTTAACTGCGATTCTGAGCAGCCTTTTTAGTGATCCACTGAATTAATAAAGCACCATAAAAGTTTCTGCCTGGAGCAGCATTGTAATACCTGCCTCCAAAGGCATTAATATCATTTCCCAAACTGTAATGCTGGTCCAGTAAATTATCTGCTCCGGCCATGATCTTTATTCTCCATTGATTGAGCAGCCACTGATAAGAAATTTTACTGCCAAGAATGTTATATGCTTCCGCATATTCGGAATTGGCATCATTGAGAGGAAGTTTGCTTCCATAATACCATGTAAGGTGGAGTTGAAATCCTTTTCTCGTTAACAGATCAAAGCCGGAAGAAATTGAATGTGGTGAAACGCCGGGTAATTGATTTCCTGTAAAATCATTGTTCAGTTGTTTGAAATCTTTATAATGGAAGTCATGCCACGTATGGCTTAGCCAGAGCAAACATTGTTGTATTGAATAATTCCCTGTTAAAACAGGGTAGGAAACATATGTTTCAATTCCATGCTGCTTTGTTCCTCCTGCATTTACAAAATAATCACCACCTGATGAATCCCTTCGTTGTACAATAGTTTCTTTCAATGCAAAATGAAATGCGTTAATGTCAATATTCAGTTTTTTCAGGGAACCTTTAAATCCCAAATCATAATTTGTTCCTTCCTCTGCATTCAATCCAAAATTAATTGCCCCTCCTGTAGGTAAAAGTTCAGCTGTAGTAGGAGGAGAAAATCCTCTCGAAATACTCGAATAGACATTTAATGACCCCAGCTTTTTCATGATTGCCAGGCGGGGAGAAATCTGATTATTGAACTGCCTGGTCTGTTTACCTGTTGTAATAGGTGTAAAGCGCTGAAAACTTACACGTAACCAGTTAAGACTACCTCCTGCGATTATTGACCAGTTTTTGAAATCAATTGAAGCCTGAGAAAAAATAAATGACTGTCGGTTATGGATTTCATCATATGTCTGCAGTGAATCGGGAAGACCGTTAATATTTTTATGAATACTTACACTCGTGAAACCTTCCTGCCATTCACCGCCTGCATCAATCTGAAGAACTTTATTGTTTGAATTTAAACGATACTTGAAATCTGTACGGCCACCCACGTGCGGTTCAGAACTTTTACCATAATTACGGATGGTTGGGTTGCGCAATTCAGTAAACATGCCATATAATACACTGGCATTTTCAATTGAAGGTGTCAGTTGTTGCCTGTAAGAAGCTCCTGTAATGAAAGTCCTCTGCCTGATGGACGCCTTGGCATTCACCGCCGAAGGAAAACCGCCGCCGGCTGGCCTTGCTGCTTTTGGATTGGCCTTGAATTCTGCAAGGGTTAGTGCACCGGGTGTTTCATAAAATAAATCTCCATAAAGGAATGTAGTCTTCAATATTTTTTTCTCACCAAGTTGAAAATTCCCCGCCCAGCTATGTACATTTCTTTTTAATGCCGATTGATCGCGGTAACCTTCGCTTTCCTGGTGTTGAAAGCCAACACGGCTTGTGTTTTTGCCGGAGCTCGTAGAAATAGATCCATAAATATTTTGCATACCATAAGAACCTGCAGCATATTCTGCCATTGCTCCTGGCTTTTCATTGAGGTCGAGACTTTCAATCAGTAAAACACCGCCGGTACCCGCGCCGTATAAACTACTCCCTGGACCTTTGATCACTTCAATCGAATTAAAATTATAATAACCAAGCTGGTTCAGATATGTGTGACCACCCGGATCTGTTATAGGCAGGTCGTTATAATAAACCTTTACATTCCTCACTCCAAATGGAGAACGAAGAGAGCTTCCTCTGATATTAAATCTGAAGCTTCCCGGTGATCGCTCTTCCATTCGGACACCTGGTGTTGAATTTACAGCCTGAACCATTGAACCAAAACCAAACCGTTCAATTGCAGACCGGCCAACGTAATTGACAGCCGCAGGAACATCCTTTAATTTCCTGTTTTGTTCATAAGCTCTGATAATGATTTCTGAAAGTGGTTTAACCCTGGAAGAATCACTTTCATCCTGCGCAGAGATTTTACAATAAAAACCAATAGCAATGGAAAGGACTAAAATTTTTTTCATAGAAGATTTATAATAACCATTCACGGATGGCATAGAAAGTGTAGGACTTAAAGTTAATCTTAAATCATATTATATGTCAGGAAGAGGTGACAACAATAAATCAGGAACTTCAGGACAGGGTGCAGCAAATCAGAGTAACCAGGGATTTGGTCAGGCTGCAGATCGGGGTAAATCATATTCCGGTGACAAAACCGGTGGAAAGCCATCTGAACCTGAAAAAAAAACAAAGGAAGGTTCAGCCAACCGGGACACAGGTTCACGGAAAAAAGGTTAATTCTTTATGGCGATTTATCTTTAACAGCTGTCCGTTGCACGGACAGCTTTTTTTAAATATGCACTATTGAAGATTGTTGCCATTTCAGATACTCATTCGCGGCACAGGGAAGTCAGACTTCCCAAAGGTGATATCCTTCTGCACGCAGGTGATATATCATACAAAGGAAGAAAAGAAGAACTGGTAGATTTTCTTGACTGGTTTTCTAAACAGAAATTTCCTCACAAGATCTTCATAGGCGGGAACCATGATTTTTATCTTGAACATGCAGGTCAAAAGGAAATTGAAAAATTAATTCCTGAAGGTGTTACGTATCTGAACGATTCAGGAATTACCATTAATGGAACTAAATTCTGGGGTTCACCCGTAACACCATGGTTTCATAACTGGGCATTCAACAGGCACCGTGGTAAAGAAATCAATAAACACTGGGAACTTATTGCTCCGGATACTGATGTCCTGATTACACACGGACCGGTTTATGGTTTCCTGGATCAGGTAGTGAATGAGCAGCATGTTGGATGCCAGGACCTGCTGCGCC
>JBJMLW010000612.1:0-5334 GCA_045805105.1 Flavisolibacter sp.
CTGGTCTGACTGCATGCTGCGATTGGTTATTTCCGGTAATTTATTGATCAGGGTATCATTAAAAGGATCATAATCCTGGATGCGCATATGCGAAAGATAATATGGATTTACATATTTCGTAAAATAATCGAGTGAAGCCTCGGTAAGCTTTCTGCACCTGGGTAATAGAACATCATAGTAATGCTGAAGTAGGGCAATGAGTTCTTCATTGTCAATATACCGGAGCGACCCTGATGCCTTCATCTGGTCGTATGTTGTTGTTGTTACAGAAAGATCGTATGCGAAGGTGATGGGAAGAAGTGCTTCAAGTATCTGTTTATCCGATATTCCCGTCTGACGAACAAGTAGATTCAATAGTTGGTCATGCCCTTGCTGTTTTTGTTGAAGATCAATTTGCCTCTTTTCAAAAAATACCGAATCCAGGCGGAGGTCACCCAATAAATGCTTTGAAAATTGCGCTGCCCTTTTATTTTCCATATGATGTTCACGCAAATTTTCTACAATAAACCCTGCAGTAACCGCCAGAAAAAGCATAAAAAATTCAAAGAGGTAATCGGACCATTTTTTTGAATGGTGAACAGATGAATGATGATGAACTTCCATATTTTCATTTTGAAAATGATAACCAGAATGAATTGCTTCAGGCTCGTCCGGAACTTCCTGGGCCCGAAATGAATCGTTGATTTCAGATCCGGGGATGTCTGATCTAATGATCTGTGATTTGCTGCCTGGCATATTATGAGGAATGATTGTACTTAAAAAAATCAGACATCTTCACATCATACATCGAAGATTAAATCAAACATCATCAAATCATCCCTCCCGGATCAATCTTCCATCTTTTCTGCAATCCTGATATAATATCCGTTGATGTCTATAAATGCAAATTCTTTCATACCGTAAGGGTGTTCTGTCAGGGGATCAGCTATCTCAACCTGTTTTCCTAAGAATTCACGATAAACATCATCAATATTATTTACAAACCACAGTAAGGGTAAACGGTGGCCCAACGTATTCATTTTAGCCACCAATTCCGGTTCCTCAGCAAAAAGTAGATACAATTCATCCCTGCTGACACCACCATCGCGGCTTCCATAAGTCCATTGTTCTGAAAATTCAAGCTGTTGCAGGTAATAGTTTATTGTTTCATTCAGATTCCGTACCGGAAGATGCGGTGTACATTTTATGAAGCGCGATTTATTGACCATAAATTGAATCTATGATGTTTGATGTGAAGATGTTTGATTTTTTTATATGCAATCATTCATCATTTATATGCGCAGCAGGCAAATCAAAGATCAATAAATCAAAGATCAAACATCAGATTATAAATCTTTGATGTTTGATTTGCTGATGTTTCATTTATTTAAATTCAGATATCGATGGTAATGATGATTGAAGCTGATATAATTTCTCATAATGAACCATCACCATCATAAAAATCAGCATGCTTTATCCAGGATCACAGATGATAAGATCAAAGATCACATTTGAAATCTTACTTCAGTTTCTCTTTAAAAAAATCTATCGTTCGTTTCCAGGCCAGTTCAGCTGCTGCCTTGTCGTAACGTGGTGTGGTATCATTGTGAAAACCATGGTTCACACCCGGATAAATATAAGCGATGTACTCTTTCTTATTTTCCTTTAATGCGGCTTCATATGCCGGCCATCCTTCATTCACACGTGTATCCAGTTCTGCATAGTGCAACAACAAAGGCGCTTTGATTTTAGGAACATCTTCCGTTGGTGGTTGTCCACCGTAAAATGGAACCGCTGCTGCAAGATCAGGTAAACGTACTGCCATGAGGTTGGCTATGCCTCCACCGAAGCAGAAACCAACAACGCCTACCTTGCCATTACAATTTTTATTGCTTTTCAGGTAATCATAACCTGCAATAAAATCTTCCAGCATATCATCCTGCTTCCGTTTGCTTTGCATTTCACGACCTGCATCGTCATTGCCTGGATAACCTCCCAAAGGAGTTAAAGCATCAGGTGCCAGTGAAACAAATCCCGCAAGGGCTGCCCTTCGTGCAACATCCTCAATGTGCGGATTCAGTCCGCGGTTTTCATGTACCACAACAATTCCTCCCAGTTTTTTCTTTGTATCTGCAGGCATAGACAGTAAGGCTTTTATAGTTCCACCTCCTTTTGGCGATTCATAATTGATGTATTCTGATTTGAGCCTTGGATCGTCATTGCGTACCTGGATGTTTCCCTTGTAATCGGGCATGAGAAAACTCATGAGTGATGTTACCGTTAATCCTCCTACTGCGTAGATGGAAAGTTTCTGAATAAAGTCGCGACGTTCAATGCGATTATGCGCATAATCATCATAAAGATCAAACACTTCCTGTTTGATGTCTTCTTTTCTGATTTCGTTCATATGGGTAAATATGGTGTACTTAAAATTACGGTTTGTTGAGAGAAGGAACACTCATTATTATGATCATCATAATTAACAACACCAGAAGGAATGCCATTTAATTCGGAAACAGATGAGTGAACTGAAGCGAAACTATTTGCAGTGCAAATTTCTATTTACAATTGATCTCCTAGTGTGGTATCTTAACATTTCCATTCTTTGATCCCCACGCCTTTCTTAAAAACCGTATCCAATTCTTTGAAAAGATATTTTCAATATCCTGCAAATCATACCCCCTGGCCTGTAATAACTTTTCAAGCTTGGGTAAATCGGCAATGGTTTTAAGATCATAGGGACATTGCTCTGTACCAAAGGCGCCGTCGAGGTCTGAGCCGATACCAACATGCAATGAATCTCCTGCAAGCTCACAGATATGATCAATATGACTGATAATAACTTCCAGGTTGCAGTTCTTTTCTTTTGCTGTTGATTTTCCTCTTATCCATCCCGGAACCATCATCCATGCATCAAGTGCAACACCAATGACAGCACCTCTTGATATAAGTTCGGTAATCTGTATATCATCAAACTGCCGGTTGTGCGGCACTAACATCCGTACATTGCTGTGGCTTGCCCAAATGGGTCCATTAAAATGATCAAGTGCTTCGCGAAAACTTTGATCGCATAGATGTGTGGCGTCGAGAATGATATTCAACCTTTCCATTTCGCGAAGCAATGCCTTTCCTTCTTTTCCCATGAAACCTGTTGCATCAGTTCCCTGTGCATACCTGCCTTTACCATAATGCGCAGGACCTACCGCTCTCAATCCATAATGAAATGCTGTTTCAAGATGGTTTAATGTAATGAGTGAATCAGCACCTTCAAGACTGAGAATATAACCCACAGGTTTGGAATGATCCGGCACATCTGAATCCTTCCAAAGGTTGATGTGTTTTTCAAGTGAAGACAGATCATGAACCTGCACCATTTCATTTTCTTCTTCCATGGTTCTGTACCATGAAAGCTGTCCCTGTGTTTGTGCCCATGCCTGTTCGGGGGAATGCCATCCGGGTAAAATGCTTCCTTTCTCTACATACCTTGCAATTTGTGTAGCCACTACCAGGCCGATTCTGCCTTTTCTCAGGTCAGGCAGTGATACAGTTGCTTTTCCGCGGTCAGGCTTGTCTGTCATGTGCTGCTCGCGCACATTAATGTCTTTAGCTGGTTTGCGGAGATCGCGGTTCCATTCCATGGCATTCATGGCGAGGTCGACGTGAGCATCCATGATAAACATGAATCTATATTTTTATTTTACGGTCACGGGCGACAATCTTCCACTCTGCAACAATACGATGGTCTTCAACAACGAATGCACGTTCGTATAATGCGCAGGTTGGACAAATATGCACAGGCATGGCATAAAGAATATCACCGATAGTAAATGGATCTATTTCATTGCTTTTTAATACCAGATGCTCCTCACTCTGACTAATACATTCCAGTCCTGATCCATTTACAAATTCCATCCTACGGTTTAATGGATTTTCTGCAGCAATGGATTTATGTCCGAGGTCTGTACAAAACAATTTACCAGTTGGATGCGAAATGATCCGCGTAATCACTAATGCCGCCGGTCGAAAATTTTGTTCAGGGTATGCATGATAATAGGATGCATCCCAGAATACAAATGTGCCCGGACTACATTCAACGTTAATTTTTTTTGCGTGAATTGGAAATGTTGGTGAACCTCCGGCAACAAACTGCAAATCGTTATATCCTTTTTCTGCTAAAGTTTTTTTAATTATTTCTATTGGCGCAAATGCTTCATTACATTGTTTTATCCGTTGTTCGATGTCTGGATTGGTGATATGCCCATCATAAATATGTAACCCAATCACTTTAACAGCAGACAGACCAGCGAGCTTTTCAAATAATTCGATCACCTTATCTATTGCGATGCCCGTCCTGTTCATTCCAATATTGATATCCATCCATACGCGAAATCTTAAACCTTCTTTTTTTGCTTCTTTATCAAGTTCATATGCTGCGTCATAATCATCCACCAGGCAGGAAAAAATTGTAGATGGATAGTCTTTTAAAAGTTCCAGCCACCTCTGTATTTTCGGTCCGGTAACAGGATAGGCAAGCAAAATATCTTTTGCGCTAACTGATGCAAGCATTTCTGCTTCTGCGATGGTGGCACATTTGAATTTTGTGATGCCTGCATCCATCATCAGTTTTGTAACATCCGGGCTCTTGTGGGTTTTTACATGCGGGCGCAACCTGTTCACATCGCCAATAATTTCAATTGCCTGTTGAATATTTTGCTTAACCCGATCGATGTATATGACAAGCGCGGGTGAATCCACATCATCAATGTTGATGATCTCATACCAGGGTTGTTGTGAAGACATTAATCTGCCTGTTTAAAATTTAGAGTTGTCATCCGCATAGGTGTTACCTATTAATGGGACAAAATTATATTTTATGATTATGCGAATAAATGATAAATATCGGGCAAGCGTGATTTTAAGTTCCTCTGTGCGATGATTTAATGAACTATCGCAATCCCGACGTTACCGTCGGGACGCAAGGGTAACGCAAGGGGCGCAATTTGGAATTGTTGTTTCACTTCCGATTATTTTTTACGGGCTGTAATAAATAATACTTCAAACCAAATAATTGAAGAAATATAAATTAGTTCTCCCTTTGCGATCCTTTGCATACCCTTTGCGTCCCGATGCAATCGGGATTGCGTTCCAAAAAAAACCGATTCAACATGAGCTACGAAGAAGTTTTGCTTGAATTAAACCTCGCTTACCTTAATTCAAAAACAGCTTCAATTTCTACCGGAATATTATCCGGTAGCGATCCAAAACCAACAGCACTGCGCACACCAACGCCATCATCTCCCCAGATTTTCTGAAACAATTCGCTGCATCCATTGATTACATATGGATGTTTCTCAA
>JBJMLW010000613.1:0-4620 GCA_045805105.1 Flavisolibacter sp.
ACCTTGAAGGATCTGCAACCCTTGAACAACCTGTTTTACTGATTGAAGGAAATAATATTGTTATTGATTTCAGTGGTACACAACTAAATGGAAGCGGGTCTGAAAAGAAGCCTGATGAATTTTCAGGCGTGGCAGTAATTGTACGCAATTGTAAAAATGTTACAATAAGAAACCTGAATGCAAATGGTTATAAAGTGGCTTTAATGGCAATCAATGTGGAAGGTCTTGAAGTTGATCATTGCGATTTCAGCTATAATTACCGGCAGCATCTTGCCAGTACAGTGGAAAAAGAAAATATGTCTGACTGGATGAGTTATCACAATAATGAAAATGATGAATGGCTGCGTTATGGTGCTGCCATTTATCTAAAGGATTGTAAACGCCAAAAAATTACCTGGTGCAAAGTAACAGGCGGGCAGAATGCGCTGATGATGACAGGATGCACAAATGGTGAAGTGTATAACAATGATTTTTCTTTCAATTCCGGAATCGGGATTGGTCTTTACCGAAGCAGTTACAATAAGATCATGTATAATAAAATCAATTTCAATGTAAGAGGGTATAGTTATGGTATATACAGCAGGGGGCAGGATAGTGCAGGCATCCTGGTGTATGAACAAAGCAGCCTTAATACTTTTTTCAATAATTCAGTAACGCATGGTGGTGATGGTTTTTTTCTTTGGGCGGGACAATCAACGTTGAATACAGGTGAAGGTGGTTGTAATGATAATAAAATCATAGGTAATGATTTTTCATATGCACCTGCAAATGGGATAGAAGTTACATTCAGTTCGAATACGATTACAGGAAATCGTATATATGAATGCGATTACGGATTATGGGGTGGATACAGTTACAGGTCCGTTTTGTCGGATAATCAATTTCGTTATAACCGCACCGGTATAGCAATTGAACATGGCAGAGACATTGCCATTACTGGCAATATTTTTTACCAGGATCAGGAAGCGATCCATTTATGGTCGCGGAAAGAGCAACCTTCAGACTGGGGGTTTTCAAAATCAAGAGATGTTTCGAGTGGTCAATACCTCATCGCACTGAATAGTTTCAACCGGAATCCGCTTGTTTATCATTTTTCTGGAACGAATGGGCTGCATATTTTTTCAAATACTTTTTCTGGGTGTGACAGCATTTACAATATTGATTCAACTGTGTTGAATCTCGACACTACAAAAATGGAATTATATGATACGGTGCGATCTGAAATTTCACCGGTAAAAAATGCGCAGGACCCTTTCAAAGGAAATGGAAGGCTTGCTGGCAGAAAAAATATTATGGTGACAGAATGGGGTCCGTACGATTTTCGCTACCCGATCATATGGCTCAGCAATGCTGCGGATTCATCAGGCATCATGAAATTCAATATTCTCGGTCCGAAAGGAAAGTGGCGGATTCTTCTAACCAAAGGAATTCAAAAACCGGAGCATATTTCTGACACTTTCCCTGCCGTGTTTGAAGCTTCAAGAATACAGTCGGACATTACAGATATTGAAATCGTTGCTGAATATACCGGACCGGCCTTTACCGATCAATTTGGAAAAACAATTAATCAGGGCCGGCCATACAGGTTTGTTTATAAAGAATTTTTCCAGCCTGTTCAGTTCGCCGTTAGCTGGTATGCATGGGATTCAAGTAACAATCCTATCACAAATAATTATAAATCGTGGCTGGAAACTCAAAAGCCAATACGCATCCAGCAGACCCGGCAGCTGGATTATTCATGGTGGGGAGGGCTCCGGAATGGAAGTGAAGTTTACCCCCATTTTTTAACGGTTGCTGAAGGAAATGTTGAAATGAAAGAGGGGGATTATGAGTTTTCTGTAACCTGGGATGATGCAGTAAGGGTTTATATAGATGAAAGGCTGATGGTAGATGAATGGAATCCTTCAAAGTACAGGTTTGATGAGTCGCCGGTAAGAAAATTCCGTCTTCATTTGGAAGGGAAGCACCATATCCGGGTAGAGCATGTTGAATTGGGTGGGTTCGCAACGCTGTCTATGAACATTCGGAAATTGTAACATTAGGACAGATTGTCTATGACTCTTAACAATTTTTATCCCCCAAAGTTTTGCCAGTTTATTCCTCAGGCCTATCTTTGCGCTCCCAAATCCTGAGCTGTAGTTCAGGAAAAAATCTGGGAATGGACGTATGTCACAGAGAATCAGAATCAAATTACAATCTTACGATCACAACCTGGTAGATAAATCTGCTGAGAAAATCGTGAAGACGGTTCGCAGCACCGGCGCGGTGGTAACGGGACCAATTCCACTGCCGACACGTAAAAAAATATTTACTGTTCTGCGTTCACCACACGTAAATAAAAAAAGCCGTGAGCAGTTCCAGCTGGCAACACACAAACGCCTTCTGGACATCTACACTTCTTCATCGAGAACTGTAGATGCGCTTTCGAAGCTGGATCTTCCATCAGGAGTGGAAGTTGAGATCAAGGCATAATCTCTGATTAAGCAATGAGTGCACAGATTTCACAGATTGGCTGATGAAATCATTGAAATAAAAAGTTCTTATTTATAAAATATTCATCTCTCAATTCCCGAAAGATCGGGAAGAAAAGAGCTCTGAAACAAAAATGCGAAACAGGTTCTTCAGAGCAATCTGTGAAATCTGTGATCGCGATTACATATAAACAAGCCCTTCGAGGTTTGTTTGTCACCGGTACTTCTGAAGTCGCAAATGCGGCCTCTCGTTTAGCAGAGAGATAAAAGAAAAGGTCGGATGATGAACCAGGATTGAATTACGCTACCCGGCGTGATGTCTTGTACAACCTTGCGGGAAAAACCGTAAGAAAAATGAAAGGTATCATTGGAAAGAAAATCGGGATGACAAGCGTGTTTGATCCGAGCGGCAGACAAACTGCCTGCACCATCATAGAAGCCGGTCCGTGCGTGGTTACACAGGTTAAAACGCAGGATTCGGACGGATATAACGCTCTCCAGGTCGCATTCGGCGACAAAAAAGAAAAGCACACACTCGGTGCTGAAAAAAATCACTTTGCCAAAGCCAACACTTCTGCCAAGAAGTTTGTAAAGGAATTCAGAGATTATTCAGAAGAAAAAAATATTGGTGACACCATTACAGTAGACATTTTTGCTGAAGGGGATAAAGTTGAAGTGGTAGGAACAACCAAGGGTAAAGGTTTCCAGGGTGTGGTGAAGCGCCATGGTTTCCACGGGGTTGGTGAAGCTTCTCACGGTCAGCACGACCGTCAGCGTGCACCAGGTTCTGTTGGGGGATCATCTTATCCTAGCCGTGTATTCAAAGGAATGCGAATGGCAGGAAGAATGGGAACAGACCGTGTGAAAGTAAAGGGCCTTAAAGTGGTTAAGGTATTTGCCGACAAAAATTACATTCTTGTCAGCGGTTCCGTACCTGGTCATAACGGTTCCATTGTTTATATCCAGAAGTAGTTATTTACCACTGGCAAATATTTACACCATTGTCAAATAATGTCATAGAAAAAACAACGACATGCAACTGAAAGTTTTAAATATAAAGGGAAAGGAAACCGGAAGGTCAGTAGAACTTCCCGAAGAAATATTCGGTATAGAACCGAATGATCATGCTATTTACCTCGCAGTAAAGCAATACCTCGCTGCACAGCGCCAGGGTACCCACAAGGTAAAGACGCGCGCAGAAGTTCAGGGAGCCAGCCGCAAACTACACCGCCAGAAAGGAACCGGTGGATCACGTAAAGGAAACATCCGTAACCCGCTGTATAAAGGTGGTGGTACTGTATTCGGACCAAAACCTCATAAGTATGACATCAAATTAAACAGGAAGGTGAAAGACCTGGCCAAGATGTCTGCGCTTTCTTACAAAGCAAAGGAAAACAACATTGTGATTGTTGAAGATGTAAATCTTGATGCGCCGAAGACAAAAACTTTCATGAATATTCTTGACAGCCTGAAAGTTGGCGACAAGAAACTGATGTTCGTTATTCCCGAGTATAATGATCATGTATATGTAAGCTCACGTAATGTGCCGTCTGTACTGACTACGCTTATGAGCGATGTAAATACTTATGACCTGGTGAACTCTGAAGTGCTGGTATTAACGGAAAGTGCAGCAAAAATTTTTGCAGAAGCAGAGGAAGCAACAGCATAATTGAATTAAAGGAGCCAAGGCTCTATAAATAAAGTAAAACAACAAGGATGAAACTTTCTGAAGTGTTGATAAAACCGATCCTGACAGAAAAGGCAAATGCCCAGCAGGACAAGCTACGCAGGTATGCTTTTAAAGTATCGCGTAAAGCAAACAAGCTGGAAATAAAAAAGGCAATAGAAGAATTTTACGGAGTGAATGTAGTGGATGTAAATACTGCGGTTGTTCCAGGAAAAAACAAAACCCGTTATACAAAAAAAGGATTTGTTCAGGGACAAAAGCCTTCATACAAGAAAGCAATGGTAACTGTTGCTGAAGGTGAAAACATAGATCTTTATTCGGCTATTTAATCGCTGATGTGACGATCCCGGATTTCAAATCTGAGATCAAAAAATCAAAGATCATAAATATAAAAGAATGGTCTGCAAGACCGCAAAAATTGCAAACAAATGGCACTAAAAAAATATAAACCGATTACAGCAG
>JBJMLW010000614.1:0-9530 GCA_045805105.1 Flavisolibacter sp.
GGGCTGTCCATAACTCTGCAAAATCTTCCAGTTTCTGCTGAAGGCTTTTTTTTACGTCGTATTGTTGCACATCTTCATACTGGTGGTTTTCTATCCGTGCCAGAAGAAGAAGTGAATGATTTAACCGTGCAAGCTTTTGTATTGCATTGTAGGCGCTTTGTACTGCCTGGGTTTGCTCTTCCGTCAGTTTTTCATCCTGTATCAGTAAATCGAGTTTGGAACGTGCAATGGCAATTGGTGTCTGGATTTCGTGAGAAGCATTTTCACTGAATGTTTTTAAAGAAAGATAATCCAGTTGGGCCTGACTTGTAAGTTTTTCCACCGCATGATTCATGTGTGAGAACTCGTCGATATTCACGGGTGAAAATTTAAGTGGAGGTGATGAACCAACCTTAAAGTCACGTATCCTCTCTAAGGACGTATAAAAAGGTTTCCAGATCCTTTTTAATAAAACCCTGTTGATAATAAATGATGCAACAAGAATGGCAAGGATGGTAATCACTGTAATCAGAACTATAGAATTGATCATGTCGTCTGTTTCTTCTAGCGACTTTGAAACAGAAACTTTGAAATTCCTTGAAGAAGCTCGGATGCCAAAAACGAGTTGACGGAAGTGTTCTTCATCGTTATCATTCATTTCCTTTAAAAATGTTGAATGAAATGACCTTCCTTGAAATGGTTCGTTAATAGTTGTGTACACAATAACCTGGTCTTTCACTGAAGTATTTTCTGGAAGGAGGCCGAACTTCTCTACAAATGTTTTTATTTCCCTCTCCTCAATGCGCAGGTCATCATCTATTTGCCTGATCAGTACATAACGTAGTGTAAAATAGAAAGCCGTACTGGCAATCAGGAAGATGATCACCGTTGAAAAAACATTGATCCTGCTATAACGGGTAAACAGTTTCATTAAGTGTTGGAAAATTTATATCCCATTCCATAAATAGACCTGATGTAATCGGCACCTCCGGCCTGCATCAGCTTTTTCCTGAGGTTTTTAATATGCGTGTAAATAAAATCGTAATTATCTGCAAGGTCCATATTGTCGCCCCAAAGATGAATGGCGATGGCATTTTTAGCAATCACCTTATTTTTATTACTGATAAAATATAACAGCAGTTCATATTCCTTCCGGGTAAGATCAACTACCTGGTCCTGTATACGAACCTGTTTCTGGTTCAGGTCAATTTCAAGGCTGTCAAATTTCAGCAGGTTTTGTCCATCAAATGATTTTCGCCTGATGATCGCAGCAACCCGGGCAGCCAGCTCGGGTAGATGAAACGGCTTTGTGAGATAATCATCTGCGCCCGCATTCAGTCCTTTTACTTTGTCGTCGATTGAATTTTTCGCGGATATGATCAGCACACCATCGATCTTTCCTGTTTTTTTTAATTCACCAACAATGTCCATTCCGCTTCCACCCGGTAAAGTGATATCAAGGATGATACATGCATATTCATACTGGCTGATCTTATCAATTGCTCCATTGAAGTCATGAACAACTTCACAAATGAACTGTTCATTCGCAAGGAAAGTGCAGATGCTCTGGGCCAGTTCTTTTTCATCTTCTATGACAAGGATTTTCATAACTACACGATTAATACAACTGTCCCTCCGATAATAAGTCCGGCTCCAAAGGCTGTTTTCCATGTAAGCGCTTCACCAAGGAAAATTACAGACAGCAAGATTGCAAGTGCCACGCTGAGCTTATCAACTGGTACCACCTGAGAAACTTTTCCGAGTTGTAGGGCTTTGAAATAAAAAATCCATGATAATCCTGTAGCAATTCCGGAAAGACATAAAAAAATCAGGTTATGTTTTGAGAGAAGAGAAATTGATACGATACTTCCCCGAAAAAATGCAATTGCCCAGGCAACCACCAGGATCACTACCGTTCTGATGGCAGTAGCCAGGTCGGTATTCACATCCTTAACGCCCACTTTGGCGAAAATGGCTGTGAGGGCAGCAAACAAGGCTGAGAGCAGGGCATAGATCCACCACATAAATTTTAATTATCGCAATAAAGATGGGGATTAATTCTGTATCAATGCTGAAGGGGAGTTGAATACTTATGTAGTTGATTAGATGATTAGTTGATGGTTTGCCTTAAGTACCAGTTTTTACAAACGTATCAACCAATCAACGTATCAACTTTTTGAGAACTACAACGCTCTGCATAAAAACTTGGCACAATCATTCGGGTAAATGATTGGACGGATTTGTTACTATTAAAACCATTTTTATGAAAAGCATTGTAGTTGTTCTTTTAACCGGAGTAATGGTTGGAAACACAGCTTATGGACAAGGGTCAAACGTGTTTAGCCTGGAAAAACACCTTCCGAAAGAATTGAAAGAGATATCAGGTGTAACTAAAGATGGTAACGCGTTATGGGCCATTGCGGATAACAGTAAGAATGCTTTGTATAAGCTTGATCTATCGGGCAATATTTCACAAAAATATATCGTCAACAATGTAGATTTTATTAATGCCGAAGCTGTCACCAATGATCAGCATTATGTATACATAGGCGACGTTGGTGATAATGCAGGAACCAGGCCTTTCAGAAGCATTATCAGGATATCCAAATCTGATCTGAATAATAAAAACACGGTAAGAGGTGAGGAAATCAGGTTCACTTTCCCGGACGAAGGAATAATTAAAAAGAAAAAACAGAATGATTTTGATTGCGAAGCCATCATGAACTTCCATGATTCAATTTATCTTTTTACAAAGAGAAGGGACGATGGAAGAACGGAACTCTATGTTTTGCCAAAGTCTCCAGGCAGCTATGTGGCCAGAAGTATCGGTATATTCAAAGTAAAAGGATTGATAACTGATGCAGCTGTTAATCCTGATGGGAATGAAATAGCCATCATCGGATATGATGAAGGACATACGAATCCATTCATTTACGTATTCAACAATTTCTCCGGCAACAATTTCTTTTCCGGTACTCACAAGCGATACGAACTAACTGCAAATAAAAAAATCGGCTGGCAGGTGGAAAGCATTTCCTATGCTGATAATGATAGCTTCTTTATTTCATGTGAAAAGACGGCTGATGTTCCAAATACGCTTTACCGGATAAGCAAATCAGAACTGGCATTGTCTTCTAAACATTGATTTCAGAAAGATTGTTTTCTATCGAACTTTTTTAATATCCATAAGGATAAGCCCAGCCATACAACACAAAGAAAGAATCCGGCAATTACGTCACTGGCAAAATGAACATGCAGGTACACCCGGCTGAAAGCAATGGCACAGGCAAACAATAAAAAGAAAACACTGAGTGCCCATCTCACTGTGTTATTCATCTTGTGTTGCCACAACAAAAATATTATAAGGCCGAAAAAAGTGAAGGAAGAGAATGAATGACCACTGGGAAAACTAAAACCGTTAACAGTTCTCACAAGGGGATCCAGTGGCCTGCTCCTGTGGAAGATGGATTTCAATGAAAAAAGAATGATGGTGCTCGTAATTCCAATGGCGGCCACATCAAGCGATAGTTTATAATTCTTTCTGAAAACCAGGTAATACAGTATAAGAAGTAGATAGGCCGGCAAAAGAAAATAACTGGAGCCAAAAAAAGTAATGAACAGCATGGCATTTGTAAATGCGGGTGTTACCAGTGTATGCAAATGACTGAATACAAAAACATCCAGCCCATTTTCCTTCTCCAATACAATTTCATCTGCAATGATCCAGAAAATTGCAATTGAAAATAAAAACATACCGGCTACAATAAGGAACCGGATGGAAATTCCCTTTGCCTTTTTAGTTACCTGCTTAGCATCGGCCATAACTAGAATGTATAAACGAACCCTGGCATAAATTGGCCGTTATTGTACTGGATATTCAGTGAAAGGGTATTTTTTGGCGCTTTCAAACGAGCATACCTATGATAATTATTCACTACCAGTCTTCCTGTAAGGTATCCTAAAGCTGATCCGGCCAGTACATCAGTAGCCCAGTGCTTGTTTTCTGTTATACGGCTCAACCCAATCAGAGAAGCAGCTCCATAAGCTATTATTGGAACTAAAGGTTTGTCGCGGTATTCCATTGCATAAACAGTAGCAGCTGCAAAAGCAACAGTCGTATGCCCTGACGGGAAGGAACTGTTTAATTTTTTTCCGTTGGCATCTTTTTGGGTTTTGTAAAATGGACCATGAAAAGTTGGATTGGCCTGGACTACAGTTGAATCTGTTATGTAAGGCCTTTGACGACCTGTTGCGAATTTAATTACACTTTCCACAAGTGCTCCTGTTATATACGATTGGCTTGCCAACAGGGTGGTTGTTTTCATCTTTTGATTTTTTGTAATCAACCCGAAAGCACCCAATCCAGCTAATGTATAAACTTCATATGTGCCACCGAAGTTCGTTACATATTTACTCACATTCCGCAATGATGCACTGTTATCCCTGATTTTAATGGCAAACTTCTGAACAGGCTTATCAGCAAACGAAAGTGCAACGATGCCTAATGTAAAACCCCCGACGTATTTCAAATCCCGCTGTTTTAAATGAAAAGGCTTCGTAAATGCCTGTTTGATATCGCTGCCAAGCAGAATAAAATAGCTGGGTACAGTAAAACGTGTTGCCGAATTATATGCAGAAGGGTCGGTGTTCTTGGCAAGCCCTCCTGTTGAGTCTGTTTTTTTGCTCAGACTATCCAGTTTTTTTATAAGTGTATCCGGCTGCTGGGCTCCTGCCAATCCTGCAATGCCAAATAAAAGAACTGTAGTAAGGATTAATGTTTTCATGATCGCGGTTTGGGTGAGAAATGTATAATGTATCCTTATATCCAAAATGATTGCCATGATCAAAAAATCGGGAAATGCAGAAAGGATCGTAAGGAAAAACGGATTCCCGCATTGATATGGAAGCTCAACGTGTTAGCTATAGGCATATGCATCACAAATAAAATTTTGCGCGGCTATAGTCTATGGTTAATGATCTTTCTCTCCCGCAAATCTGTGGAAATTCTGAAGTGTGGAAATAATGCTTCAGAATAAAAATAGAATCACTGTCTATTTTTGTTTTCTAAAATTGGAATCATGAAAAAGCTTTTTATAGTCGTTCTGTTTATTAGCGCTGGTTCTGTAGCCTTGTCACAAAAAATTAATGCCTCTGCAGTTCCATCTGTTGTGAAAAAGGCATTCAATAAGAGTCACCCTGGAATTTCACCTGAATGGGAAAAGGAAAATGGATCATTTGAAGCGAGTTTTAAAAAGGGTAAACACGATATGTCGTGTGTGATAGATAACAGCGGAACAATTCTTGAAACTGAAACAGATATCCCCGTTTCAGAACTGCCACAGGAAGCAGTGATATACCTGAAAGCTCACTACAAGGGACATACAATAAGGGAGGCTTCAAAAGTCATAAGAAAAGATGGCAGCATCAACTATGAAGCTAAGGTGAAGGACACGGATGTGATGTTTGATAAACATGGTAAATATCTGAATGAGATAAAAGAAGCAAATGACTGATCATTAATAGGGCCGCGGGAGATTCCCTCGGCCCTTACAATAGTTTACCCTTCATGAAGCACCTTTTTGTTGTGTTCATTTTTATTTCACACCATGTTTGTTATGGGCAAACCCATGACCTTAATTATTTTATCAGCCAGGCACAGCAAAATAATCCCATTGCTAAAGATTACCAGAACCAGGTTGCCATGGCGGGACTGGATAGCCAGTTATTAACTGCATCCCTTCACACGCAGGTAAATTTCCTTAGCAATAATAGTTACGCACCGATCATAAAAGGATGGGGATATGATCCTGCAATTACAAATATTGCTAACGTATCTGCATTGATACAGGCGAACAGGAATTTTTTAACACGTGGAAACATTGCAGCACAATACCGCGCAATATCCCTTCAACGCCGTTCGCTTCTTGATTCATTACAGTTATCACAGTTTGACCTGGTTAAAACAATCAGTGACCAGTATATAACAACTTATGGTGATTTGCTCTTAATGGATTTCAATAAAGAAGTATTTGATCTGATGCAACGTGAAGAAGAGGCGCTTAAAAAATTAACGGAATCCAGTGTGTACAAACAAACGGATTATCTCACCTTTTATGTAAGCATGCAGCAACAGGAGCTTTTATATTTACAGGCAGAAGTACAGTATAACACAGATTATCTCACGCTCAACTACCTCAGTGGAATTGTAGACACAACTGTTGAAAGAATCGCCAAACCACAGATTACTGATACTCTTCATCAAAATATGTACACTTCAGTTTTTACCAACCGGTTTGTTACCGATAGCCTGCGACTTGAAAATGAAAAAGCATTAATCGGCTATGAATACCGGCCAAAGATCGGCGCTTATACCGACGCAGGTTTTAATTCCAGCATGCAGTATAAACCTTATAGAAATTTTGGTTTCAGTGCGGGCCTTAGTGTCACGATTCCTATTTATGACGGTCACCAGCGTGAAATGAAGTATTCGAAAATTGATATCCAGGAGAGAACGAGGCTGGCAAATAAAGAGTTTTTCATGAACCAGTACCGGCAGCAGCTCGCGCAGCTGCGGCAGCAGTTATACCTCACCGATCGAATGGTGAACAAAATCAACAGGCAGATTGAATATTCTCATACATTAATTATTGCTAATGGGAAACTGCTGGAAACCGGCGACATCACCATGAAAGATTATGTTACAGCAATCAACAACTATCTCTCCGCACAAAATTTATTAACCCAGAATAATATTTCAAGGATGCGGATCATCAATCAGATCAATTACTGGAACCGATAATTTACGATCATGCGAAAATTATTTTTATACGGACTATTTTTTATTCTTCTCTTTTCATGCAAGCACAAGGAAGAGGCTGCAGATGAAGAAGAGGCTCCGGAAAATGTTCAAACGCCGGTTACGGTAACTTCTATTGAAACAGAGTCGCTATCTGAGTATGAGGATCTGAATGCTACCTCATCTTTTTTACAAAGCAATTTTATCAAGGCTTCGGCAAATGGTTATATCAAATCTGTAAATGTGCACCTCGGGCAACTTGTAAACAAAGGTGAACTGGCGTTTACATTGCGAACAAAAGAAGCTGAGGCACTCGGCAATACAATCAACAGGCTGGACCCTTCTTTTCATTTTACAGGTCTTATCAGCATACATGCTACTGCTAATGGTTACATACAGGAACTCAATCATCAGGCTGGTGATTATGTTCAGGATGGTGAGCAGCTGGCAATAGTTACAGATTCAAAAAGTTTCGGTTTTATATTGAATGTTCCTTACGAACTCCGTCCATATGTTACACCAGGGAAAGTATTGCAGGTGGAATTACCGGATGGATCAAAGCTGGATGGTACTATTTCCAATCCATTACCAATAGTTGATTCGGTTTCACAAACACAAAGCGTTTTGATCAAAGTAACTTCTCCGAGACAGATTCCTCAGAATCTTATTGGCAAAGTGCGTATTGTAAAGAAGCAACGAAACAATGCGCCTTCATTACCTAAGGGTGCAATTCTGACAAATGAATCACAAACAAATTTCTGGGTAATGAAAATGATTGATTCTGTTACCGCAGTAAAGGTACCTGTCATAAGGGGAATGGAAACTACAGACCGGGTGGAAATTCTTAGTCCCCAGTTTTCACCAACCGATAAAATTCTTCTCACGGGAAATTATGGCCTCGCTGATACGGCAAGGGTAAAAATTGTGAAAGGCGAAGAATGAAAACATTTTTTATTACTTATAAAAATCCGCTTACTGTAGTCATACTATTGATTATGATGGGTGGTGTGTTTGTGTATGAAAGATTGCAGACTGCCCTTTTCCCGGAAATTACTTTTCCCAAGATCAAGGTAATTGCAGATGCCGGACTGCAACCTGTAAATAAAATGATGGTGACGGTAACGCAGCCGCTCGAAAATGCAATCAAGCAGGTACCTGACCTTGCAGACATCAGAAGCATCACCAGCCGCGGGAGTTGTGAAATTTCTGCGTTTATGAACTGGGATGCAAATGTTGACCTGAGCCAGCAGCGGATTGAATCAAAAATTGCACAGGTTCGCAATGCACTTCCACAGGATCTGCAGATCACTGTTGAAAAAATGAATCCTTCAATTCTGCCTGTCATCGGGTACACCATTGAAACCAATTCAGCTTCAAAAACTCCGATCGACATGAAGCAGCTGGCTCTTTACACCATCAAACCATTTCTTTCGCAGGTGGAAGGTGTGGCTGAAGTAAGAATCATCGGAGGAAAACAAAAAGAATACTGGCTCACACTCAATGAGCAAAAAATGGGAACACTTGGGATTACGCCTGATGCACTTGCAAATGCACTGGCACAAACCAATTTCATCCAGTCGAATGGATACCTTTCAGATTACCGCCTTCTTTATCTCACTGTTACGGATGCAACAGTTCATACGCTCGATGAATTAAAAAATGTAATTGTATCCAACAACGGAAAAAGAATTGTGCAGCTTAAGGATATTGCTGATGTACGAATCAATGAAGGTGTTGAATACACCAAGATCAACGCCAACGGAAGACAGGGTATACTGATAGCTATCATCAAGCAACCCAATTCAAACCTGATTACCGTTTCAAATGAAATGGAAAAAAAAGTTGAGGAGTTACGGAAGATATTGCCCAAAGGCGTTTCTATAAAGCCTTATTATATCCAGGCCGATTTTGTAAATGATTCAGTTAAAAGCGTTACAGACAGTTTGTGGATCGGGTTGGCGCTCGCCATTTTTGTCGCGATCATTTTCCTGCGTTCGTTTAAGGCAAGTGTTACAATTCTTCTTACGATTCCTGTAACGATATGCCTTTCACTTATTGTGATCTATGCGGTAGGATATACACTTAATATCATGACCCTTGGCGCGGTTGCAGCAGCCATCGGTTTGATTATAGATGATGCAATTGTTGTTGTTGAACAGATTCACCGTACACACGAAGAACATCCTGATGAAGCTACAACAACTGTTGTACAAAAAGCAATCCATTACCTGCTGCCTGCAATGATTGGTTCCTCACTCAGTACGATTGTTATTTTCATTCCCTTTGAAATGATGACTGGCGTGGCCGGTGCTTATTTCAAAGTAATGACCAATACCATGATCATTACTCTCGTTTCTTCTTTTTTTGTTACCTGGATCTGCCTTCCTGTAATTTATTTATGGTTTTCAAGAAGGAAAAAGCCTTCAACTGCAGCGAATAAAAAAGCACAGGTGCATGAAGTACGTCAGCAGAAATGGGTATCTTTTTTTATACAGCGGCCGGTGATCAGCATCATCATCATGGCTGCACTCGGTGTGGCTATCTGGCTGATTCTTCCGCAACTCCAAACAGGATTTCTTCCTGAAATGGATGAAGGAAGTATTGTACTCGATTATGTTTCACCTCCGGGAACTTCACTTGAGGAAACAGATCGAATGCTTCAGCAGGTGGAAAAGATCATTGGCAAAGTTCCGGAAGTTGAGGCTTATTCAAGGAGAACAGGAACACAAATGGGTTTTTTCATTACTGAACCCAA
>JBJMLW010000615.1:0-15698 GCA_045805105.1 Flavisolibacter sp.
GAAATTACTGAGGCTCTGAAGAAAAAATTCATCTGCCACTGGATCTCGAAAGGAATTATAAGAATGAGAAGAGAAACTTTGCCGGCAACCTCTCCCTGGGTAGCAATTCTGAATTATGGAAATGGTGATTGCGATTATCTGGCCACCCTGACGATCAACGGAGTAACACATCAAATCCAACTTCCTCACTAGCCCTTTTCTGTGAAAATTAATTTGAATTTTATATTCCGAAAAAGTTTTTACCTTTAAACCAGTTTTCATAGGGTACGGATTAAAAACGGGCCAGGGTTTCTACCCAGGCCCTAATTTTTTTAATTCACTCTATTCAATTTTTTTGAACTGGTATTTATTCTCTGTTAAATAACTCATTACTCGCGGCAGCGCAAATTTCAAATTTTTACTCGCTTTTTCACTATCATGAAAAACAACGATTGAACCAGGTCTTACGTTTTTTAAAACATTATGGAGACAATTTTCCGGAGTAAATGCCGGATCGAAATCTGCACTGAGAACATCCCACATAATAATTTTTGCATCCATTGTTTCTAGTGCATCAGGAATTCTTTTTGCCTGTGATGATTTGATTCTGCCATAAGGTGGACGAAAAAGATTTGACCTGATCAGTTTAGTGGCTGCAGCCACATCATTAATATAAGTTTCTACGTCAGTCTGCCATCCATTGAAATGAGAATAGCTGTGATTACCGGTTGTATGACCACTGTCCAAAATCTTTTGATAAACATCCGGGAATTTTTCAACGTTTTCACCCACACAAAAAAAAGTTGCGAGTGCATGATGCGTTTTAAGTTGATCAAGAACCCATTGTGTTACTTCCGGATCGGGTCCGTCATCAAAAGTCAGGTATACTGATTTTCCATCTGGTGGAAGATCCCATATATAAGAAGGAAAAACTTTTTTTGTCCACCATGGTGTTTTGATAAAGTAGCGGTGTAGCATTTAACGAAGATAAGCTGCTGCATAGCGTCCTCGTCCTCTTATCGTATTTTTGGAGTTATGGCAAAAGTCCGCGTTCGTTTTGCGCCAAGTCCAACAGGAGGACTCCACCTCGGAGGAGTTCGGACCGTTTTATATAATTATTTATTTGCCAAACATCATCACGGACAATTCATCCTTCGTATTGAAGACACAGACCAGAGCCGGTTTGTAGAGGGTGCAGAAGAATACATTTTTGAAACACTTAAATGGTGCGGTCTTGAACCGGATGAAAGTACCGTTCACGGAGGTGAGTCAGGTCCTTACAGGCAAAGTGAGCGAAAAGAATTATATAGAAGTTATGCAGAACAACTAGTGGAAAAAGGTTTTGCATATTATGCATTTGATACATCAGCTGAACTTGATGCAATGCGTAATAAAATGCGGAATGAAACCAATACCAATCCGCAATATGATAAAAAAGTAAGACAGGTGATGCGTAATTCCCTTACTCTCCCTGATGATGAAGTAAGATCTTTAATTTCAAGTAATACACCTCATGTTATCCGTATTAAAATGCCCGATGCACAAACTGTATCGTTTACGGATATGATACGAGGAGAAGTTAGCTTCGACACTTCTGTAGTGGATGATAAAGTTTTATTGAAAGCAGATGGCATGCCCACCTATCACCTTGCAGTGGTTGTAGATGATTACCTGATGAAAATTACGCATGCATTCCGCGGTGAAGAATGGCTTCCAAGCGCACCCGTGCATATTTTATTGTGGCGATATCTTTTCGGAGAAGATCATATGCCTCAATGGGCCCACCTGCCATTAATTCTCGGGCCAAATGGAAAATTAAGTAAGCGGGATGGTGCACGATATGGATTCCCGGTTTTTGCTATGAAATGGACAGATCCGAAATCAGGAGAGATAACCGAAGGTTTCAGGGACAAAGGTTTTTTACCAGCAGCATTTATAAATATGCTTGCAATGCTTGGTTGGAATGATGGCACAGAACAGGAAATTTTTACTATCCAGGAATTGATTGAAAAATTTTCTATTGAAAAAGTTCACAAAGGAGGTGCAAAATTCGATTTTGAAAAAGCGAAATGGTTCAATCACGAATGGATCAAAAAATTACACGTCAGTAATTATGCACCTGATGTAAAAAAAATCTTTGAAGACAAAGGCCTTCATGTTTCGGACAATGAATACTTTGAAAAAGTTATTTCACTTATAAAAGACCGCTGCACACTTTTACCTGATTTCTGGGAGCATGGTTTTTTCTTTTTCAAATCTCCTAAAGACTATGATACCGCATCATTCCGGGTAAAATGGAATGAAGAAAAAAAATCTTTTTTTAATGCTTATTCTAAAAATCTGGCAAGTGTTAACGAATGGACTGCCATTTCACTTGAAACGAATTTCAAACAACTTGCTGAATTGCATTCCATCAAACCTGGTGAATTGCAGCTGCCTTTCAGGGTTATGCTTGTTGGAGGAAAGTTCGGACCTCCTGTATTCCAGATCGCAGAAGTACTTGGAAAAGATGAAACCATTGACCGGATTGAACGGGCAATTGCAGCTTTTAATTTTTAAACCAAGAAAGTGAATTGAAGCTATTAGCTTATAACCTGCAGGCTTAATTACCCCTGCTTTTCCATCATTTCCATAACAGGTTTCCAGTCTTCTTCTGATAATGACTGAAGATAACGGGCATGCAGGTCTGAAAGTTTTTTGATGCCAGTTGTATTCTGCTGAACATGAGAAGTGGTCCTGATTCCTGTAATAACCGTACTCACTTCAGGAAAATTCAGAATAAAATTCAATGCAATGGCAGTTTTGCTCATCTGCTCAGCACGCGCAATAGGCCAAACCTTTTCATCAAGAACTTTTAAAGTGTTTTTAATAATTTCTTCTGTAAGCCGGAAACTTCTGTGGTCATCAGTTTCAAATTTTGTTTTTGATGTAAATTTCCCTGTTAAAAGTCCAAATTGCAGTGGCATACGGGCAATGATTCCCAGGTCGTTTTCACCTGCCTCCCGGACGATACTTTTCGCTCTCTGATTGATCAGGTTCAAAACCAACTGCAGGCCATGTCCAAGTTTGTGGTCTATTAAATAGCGTGCTTCCGGAAACGGATTAAATGTATTCAGAGAAACACCCCAGTATCTTATTTTTCCCTGCTGTTTCAGTCTTTCCATTGCTTCTATACATTCACCCTGTTCAAAATGTTTTACCTGGGCTGAATGAAGCTGGTAATAATCTATAGCTTCCCGGCCAAGACGTTTCAGACTCTGTTCACAGGCGCTGATAATATATTCATAAGAATAATCAAGTACAATTTTTCCACTCACACTCCGATGTCCCACCTTGCTTGCAATGATAACGTCCGGGTGTTCTTTCAATGCATTTCCAAGGAGCAACTCTGAATGTCCAAGACCATAAAAGTCTGCAGTATCAAAAAAATTAATTCCGTTGTGTAGTGCGGCGTGAATAGCCTCGTGCGATTCATGGTCATCGGCTTGTCCCCATCCAATTGGTATCTCACCAACACGGGCATTCCCTCCAATTGCCCATGCACCAAAACCGATTTCACTTACAAGTAGTTCTGTTTTTCCAAATCTCCTGTATTGCATATTTCAAGATACAATTTCCACACATGGTTTCATTTCTTTCCACAAGACGTTTTCTTTATCACACTCAGGGGTAAAAGAAAAAATACAGGATGGTCTGGCGCTAACTTGCATTTTGAGCATTGAAAATTGAACAATGAAAATTTGTTTCAAAACGGAGTCAGTCCATTCTCATCAATAACTCTTGGTACATTTAGTCATTGTTTATGAAGAGAAATACTTTTATTCTCCTCTTGCTTGCCATAGTTAAACTGCTGATGCCATTGTTACTTCATCACCACGAATTTGAATTACATAGAGATGAATACCTGTACTATCAGCAGGGACAACATTGGGACCTGGGGTTCCTTGAAAATCCGCCCATGATTGGCATACTCGGATCACTTTCTTACATGCTGGGTGGAAGTTTTTTCTGGATCCGGTTATGGCCTGCATTATTCGGGGCACTGACACTGGTTGTAACTACAGGCATTGTAAAAGAGTTAGGAGGTAAATTTTTTGCACAGGTCATTGCAGCGCTTGGAATTTTATTCAGCGCTTACATGAGAATCCACTTTTTATTTCAGCCAAATTTCCTCGACATTTTCTTCTGGACATTAAGTGCATACTATCTTCTCCGATATATCAATAGCAATGAACGTTCGTATTTGTTTTTGCTTGCTACTTCAACAGCACTGGGATGGTGGAGTAAATATTCAATTCTGTTTTTTGTATCTGCTTTAATAATATCCATATTCCTTACATACCATAGGAAGATCATGAAGAAAAAAGATTTCTGGTTTGCTGTCTTATGCGGATTTCTGATGGTAATTCCCAACATTTACTGGCAGTGGCAACATAAATGGCCGCTGTTGCACCACATGCATGAACTGAAAGAAACACAGTTAAAATACCTGAACAAAACAGATTTTCTTAAAGAACAGATTCTCATGCTGCTTCCTGTTTTTTTTGTGTGGATAGGAGGACTAATATGGCTGTTGATGCAAAAGAAATTCAGAATCATCGGATATATGTTCCTGCTAGTGATCATTTTTGTGATGTTGGGAAGCGGGAAAGGTTATTACACACTGGGTGCATATCCTATGGTGATTGCTGCGGGAGGTGTATGGATTGAATTGAATACGAGATACAACAAAGGAATCAGAATTGCCATCGTCATTTTTATATTGACTTTATCGATCCCTCTTATTCCTTTACTCCTTCCGCTTTCATCTCCAACCCAGATGGCAGACCTTAATAAAAAGTGGCACCTCGATAAAGCCGGGTTACTTATGTGGGAAGACCGGAAAAGCCATCCTCTTCAACAGGATTTTGCAGATATGCTTGGATGGAAGGAAATGACGTACAAAGCTGAAAGACTTTTTGAATTATTACCTGACAGCACAAAAGCCAATACAGTTATTTATTGCCGTAATTATGGTGAAGCTGGTGCATTGAAATATTATGGAACCGATGATTACTTCAGACTAAAGGTCATTTGCGATAATGGTACTTTTCTCTTATGGATTCCCGATAGAATGTGGTTCAGCAACCTGATTTTTATTGGAAGCGATATACCTGGAACAGATGATGAAGTTTTCCAGCATTTTAGCAAGGTAACAGTAATTGATTCTGTGTCAAATACATTTGCGCGTGAACACGGAACGAAAATAATTTTCTTTCAGAATGGTTCCGATAGTGCTTTGAAAAGGGCTTCACAGGGAATCAGGGACATGAAGCGTGAATTTGGTGAATAACAATTTCGATTTATTATTTTTGATGCCTTCATGGAAAAGATCAAACGACCATTAAGAGTACTGGTAGCCAAAGTTGGTCTTGATGGACACGACAGAGGTGCAAAGGTAATTGCAACTGCCCTTCGTGATGCAGGAATGGAAGTGATTTATACAGGACTGCGCCAGACACCGGAAATGGTAGTAAATGCAGCAATGCAGGAAGACGTTGATGCCATTGGTATCAGTATTCTTTCCGGGGCTCACATGACCGTGTTTCCAAAAGTATTGAAACTAATGAAGGAACTTGAAATGAATGATGTTCTTCTTACGGGTGGTGGCATTATTCCTGAAGAAGACATGAAACAATTACAACAGATTGGTGTGGGACAACTGTTTCCTCCCGGTACACCTACTTCGGAAATAGCCGGGTATATAACCCGTTGGGTTCAGCAACACCGCACTTTTTAATTTTTATTATGTATCAGACTTTAGTTGCATCTCTTGAAAATGGAATTTATACGCTAACCATCAACCGGGCAGATAAACTCAATGCACTTAATAAAGAAGTGATGAAAGACCTGGACATAGCGGTAAATGAAATAGAAAGCAATAAAGCGATCCGGGCTGCAATTATTACGGGCAGCGGACAAAAAGCTTTTGTTGCCGGCGCTGACATCAGCGAATTTGTAGGACTTACGGCTAATGAAGGAATAAAACTGGCACGAACCGGACAGGAAATATTTTTTAAAATTGAAAATTGCAGCAAACCTGTAGTTGCTGCGGTAAACGGTTTTGCATTGGGTGGCGGATGCGAATTAGCCATGGCATGTCACTTCAGAATTGCAAGTGAAAATGCAAAATTCGGACAACCGGAAGTGAATCTTGGATTAATACCGGGATATGGAGGAACGCAAAGGCTGGTACAGCTTATTGGTAAAGGAAGAGCGCTTGAAATGATGTTATCTGGTAGTTTAATTGATGCTGCCACTGCACTTCATTTCGGTCTTGTTAACCAGGTAGTACCGCCTGAAGTGCTTCTTCCAAGAACAAGGGCAACACTTGAAGTGATCATCTCCAAGGCACCTCTTGCACTCAGCGGTTGTATCCAGGCGGCCAATGCAGTTTTTAGCAGTGAGAATGGCTATGAAAGAGAAATGAAGGCATTTGGTGAATGTTGCGATACAGAAGATATGAAGGAAGGAACAACAGCTTTCCTTGAAAAGAGAAAAGCAAATTTTAAAGGAAGATAAAAAGAACTACGGAAATAAAATGGCACTGAGATTCACAATGATACTTTGTGTCTCCGTGAATCCGTGGTTAACCGTTTTCAGGAAAGATGCGAATCGTTTTCATATACCTGCTCCTGTAATAATCACTGAATGGCGTAATCGTTACACCATGCTGTTTACCAGATGTGGAATGAATAAAGGTTACATTACCGGTATCGTTTGTAATGATCATTCCCATATGTCCTACAAATTTTTCTGTACTATCTGTTCCGGTAAATAATATGAGGTCTCCCGGCTTAGAAGTTTCAACCGGAATTTCCTTTCCAACATTTGTAAAATCAATTGATGAACGAGGCACAACAATTTTGAAATGAGTAAAAACATATGTAAAGAATCCGGAACAGTCGAAGCCTGCCTTAGGATCTGTTGAACCGTATTTATATGGAATGCCAATAAGTGATTTTGCAAACTCAATTACTTCCTGTGGATGAATATTTTTTGTATCAATCTGTTTTGATGAAAGGTTTTCTTTAACCATCCCTGTATCATACTTTATCGTATCAGTTAAGTGCGATGTATCAGTTACCGGTGAGTATGCATGGGATGTGTCGGTAGACGCGATGTTTCCACTATCCTGTTTTTCACCTACAACAAAAATGCATGAAGACAGGCTAAGGGAACATGCTGCCAAAAACGTAAATATGAAAATCATCCGGGTGCTGTGCATACCCTATCTGTGCAATTTTCGGGCTAACTTTGCGCCACTTAAATGATGTTATGCCCGAATTCAGAGTAGAAAAAGACACTATGGGAGAAGTAAAAGTGCCTGCAGATGCCTATTATGGTGCACAAACCCAGCGAAGCATAGATAATTTCAGGATCGCCCAGGATATTAACAGGATGCCAAAAGAAATTATACGGGCCTTTGCCTACCTCAAAAAAGCCGCTGCAATCACCAATTTTGAAGCAGGGATTCTTCCTGAAGAAAAAAATAAACTCATTGCAGCCGTTTCTGACGAGATCCTTGCGGGTAAGCTTGATGATTATTTTCCACTTGTGGTGTGGCAAACGGGTAGTGGAACACAAAGTAATATGAATGTAAATGAAGTTATTGCTTATCGTGCCCATGTGCTCAATGGCGGTAAATTAACCGATAAGGAAAAAATCATACATCCGAATGATGATGTAAATAAATCCCAGTCGTCGAATGATACCTTTCCAACAGCGATGCATATTGCAGCCTATAAAATGCTGATGGAAGTAACGATACCTGGTATTGAAAAATTACGGAATACACTTTCCAAAAAAAGTAAGGAGTTCATGAATGTGGTAAAGATTGGCCGAACACATTTCATGGATGCTACACCATTAACGCTTGGCCAGGAATTCAGCGGATATGTATCTCAACTGGAACATGGTCTTAAAGCAATCAGAAATTCTTTACCGCATCTATCAGAACTCGCCCTCGGGGGAACTGCTGTTGGAACGGGCATTAATACACCGCCGGGATATGCTGAAAATGTTGCAAAACATATTGCACAACTGACAGGTCTTCCTTTTGTAACTGCTGAAAATAAATTTGAATCACTTGCTGCTCATGATGCTATAGTTGAAGCTCATGGAGCTTTGAAAACTATTGCAGTAAGTCTCATGAAAATTGCCAATGACATCCGAATGCTTTCTTCTGGTCCTAGGTCAGGCATTGGTGAAATTTTTATTCCTGATAATGAACCCGGGTCTTCAATCATGCCCGGAAAAGTAAATCCTACACAATGTGAAGCCCTTACAATGATATGCGCACAGGTGATGGGTAATGATGTGGCATTAACTATTGGCGGATCTATGGGACATTTTGAATTAAATGTTTTCAAACCTGTAATGATCTATAATTTTTTACACAGTGCAAGATTAATTGGCGACGGATGCGTGAGCTTCAATGATAAATGTGCTGTAGGAATTGAACCAATAGAAGCGAATATTAAAAAGCATGTGAACAATTCTCTCATGCTTGTTACATCTCTCAATACAAAGATTGGATATTATAAAGCTGCTGAAATTGCACAGAAAGCACACAAGGAAGGAACAACGTTGAAAGAAATGGCTGTGAAATTGGGTTATGTTACGCCGGAGGAGTTTGATGAATGGGTGATTCCGGAGAAAATGGTGGGGAAATGAGCGGCTGCGAGCTATGAGCTGCGAGCGAAAAGTGAAAAGTTTCAAAAGTTAGAATTAATTTATTGTGTTTCGTCTATCGGTCATGGTCCGTGGTCTGCAAGCCGTTACAAATCCCTGTAAATATTTATTCCTTTTTTTTTGCATTTAAATAGGAGAACTCCTATTTTAACATTGCGTAGATAAACGAATCCAATATCCAAAAATCCAAAACACTATGAAAGATCAATCAGGAGCTGCGATACAATACAGTGGTTACCCACTTACAATCGTTCAGCTGAAAGAAAAATCACGTCAGCCTAAACTGACACTCATCAGGCCTGAAGTCAATCATCGCCAGACGATTTCCATCCAGGAAAATAAAATCACTAATGATCCCAAGAGTTGGGATGATAACTGGTTTAATGGTTATGAATGATTAAAACTTAATGACCTTTTCTGTTGACAGCAAACGATCATATGCATTGCGTATCTGGATAAAATACATCCCGGACTGAAGCTCCGCAAGAGATACAACAATTTCTGATTTCGAAGATTTGATTTCCCTGATAAATAAACCAGTGGCATTATACATTTGAATTGTATAAGGCTTTTGGAAATCGCTTTTTATAGATATGGAAACACTTTCAGTAACAGGGTTAGGATAAAGTTTGATGATTCTTTCTACAGATGCAGGATGCATCAGCGTTGGTTCTATAACCGGCAGTATAATTCCTACATAAGTAAATTCAAGAATATCTCCTGCATTCGGTGGAGGTGTACCGCCACCATTAAAACCACCTGACGGCCCTGAAGTCTGCCCCGAAGCATCACAGGCAACATAAACTTTCAAACCATCCGGAGATAAAGCAAGGTCACGAAAACGACCTTCACCACGAAAATAGGATGCTGTATCTACACCACTACCGTAATTTGAAATACCGTTTCCGCTTGCATTTAATTTCAAACGAAAAACTTTTCCTGCCTTGAGACAGGAAACCAGTAATGAATTCTGCCAGCCTGGTATTTTGTTAGCTCCATAAAATTCTATACTCGAAGGTGCCACCGTAGGCCAAGTAAGATTGTTGGACGAAAGCCCGTTGATTGTTGCCTGGTTAACAGTATAAAGAGTTTTTATCGGCTGCTGGTTTGTTGGTGTTGAACTACAGAATCCATTTTCATCCACACCGGAGTTTCCCCCAAGTGTCAGGCCATTATAGTTTCCATCGCATGAACCTGAAACTTCATTCCAACCATAATTACCACCTGCAACAAGAAGATTTACTTCATCATCACTTTTATCTCCATGCTCAGAATTATACAACCGGTCCGTTCCTGCAACATTTCCCCATACAATACCCTGAGCATTCCTGTGACCCATCGTAAATACATAATCACGGGGAGTTATGGGTATACCGTTATAAAACGGATTATCATCCGGCACCCAGGCATCCAAACCTGCATCACCATCTGACTCTGTATTCAATCGCAATGATTTTCCTTCCAGAACATCCAGTGCCTGTGCATTATTGGTTCGTGAAGCGTTGTTAAACTGACCTGCGCCCATATCACCAATCGTATAATATAATTTCAGATCAGGGCCTATTGTCAATCTTCCTGAATTATGGTCGTTGCTGCCAGGCATATTATCAAGAATAATAACAGGATTCACAAGCGTATTTCCCTGGTATTCGTATCGAACTATCCTGCTGCGAAAGTTACATGCATTGGAAGAATTAGCATCTGTAGAACAAACCTGTCCTGTAGGACGGTCATATACATAAGCAAGATATATCCATGGCTTCGCTGCTCTTGTTGCAGGATCGGATGAATAAAGGTTCGGGTGAATGGCGAGACCCATCAGACCTCCCTGTGGCCATCGTCCACCATCATTTAATGAAAAATTTTTAAGTGTTGATAAATTAAGAAGCGTCGTACTTGCTCCGTTTGAAACTTTAATACGCTTAACGAGATAACTGAAATTTTCTGTAACCCAAAGAGAGTCATTGGGTCCATATGTAATTTCCCATGGAGAATTAAGACCGGAAACTACTATCCGTTTTGCAAATGGCTCGTTCTGAGCCAACACCCCCGATGATAAAAAAAGCATGAAAAATGGTAAAAAAAGCAGGGGTTTTTTAGGCATAGGTTGCAAGGATTTGAGAACAAAATACTTTGTAACACACTTATTATCAATCGTATTATCCCCTGAAATTTATCTTAGTAAAAATCACCTCCTTTACATCTAAAACACCTATTGCAGTGTTAACGCCTTAATAGTACTTTAGTTGCAGCAACCCATTATCCACTAACCAAACTCTATGAGAAAACCTGTACCCATACTCGCGTTTTTTGGTACTATGCTGGTTGCACTTTTCATTTCTTTTACTTCACGTGCACAGAATATCGACTTTGGTAAAAGTTACATCAACGTTACAAAAGGTATCAATGGTGGTACAGTAGAACCAGGTGATACATTGGAGATACGTGCGGCTTTTGTAGTAAAAGCAGGCACCTACGACAGTTGTGGTTATTTTGATGCTGTTCCTGCAGGAACGGTTTACATTCCCGGAACAATAAGAATTTTAACGAACGAGGGGAAAATATATAAACAGTTTACTGATGCAATAAATGATGACCAGGGTTGGATCAATGGAAGCAACATCCGGATCAATTTTGGTTTTAATGGTGGAGCAGCACCGGGATCACCATTCAGAAGAGGCCGCGTTGCCAACACTCACAGACCTTCATTTTATGGAAGTACATGTATCATGATCGCATCATTCCGTGTTCGTGTTACAGCACCGTATAATTCCAATATAAGTATTGGTGGTGGTAGCATGACATATAAAGCAGCAGCAGCAGTTGCGCTGTCAACGTTTACCTTCCCTTCAAGAACGATTATTGTTTATCTCAACTTTGGTATTTGTCCGAATGCAGTAGGAGCCAACTCAATTGGTACGGAGTTCAATGGTACTTTCGGTGCAGGAAAACCACGTAACAGGGGAACTTCCCCCAACGTACCGGTTGGGTATACATACAATATTTTCATGGCCAACCAGCCTAATGACTATTTCTACGGTGTGGCAAACAATACCAGTATCAATACAGGATATACAACTGTGAATACATGGCCCAAGCCGGATAATACCCATCGTGTTTTTGGCGTTTGGGATATTATAGGAGACCATACCGGTTCAGTAAATCCGGTACTTGGTAATCCGGCTGCTGATACGGTTGCGAATCCCAATAGTGGTTATATGCTTGTAATCAACGCTGCTTACCGCATTGACTCCGCATTTCAGCAAACCATTTCAAATCTTTGTCCGAATACTTATTATGAGATTTCCGTCTGGATGCGCAACATCTGCTCAAAGTGCGGTTGCGACTCGGCAGGACGAGGTGTTAGCACAGCAGGTTATATCCCAACTGCACCTGGCGATTCTTCGGGAGTTTATCCTAACCTTTCATTTAACGTGAATGGAGTGGACTATTATTCTTCCGGTAATATTCTGTATTCAGGTAACTGGCTTAAAAAAGGATTTACCTTCCTCACAGGACCTGCACAAACGAGTTTTACATTCAAAGTTTTTAATAATGCACCGGGAGGCGGCGGTAACGACTGGGCACTTGATGATATCTCGGTAGCTACCTGTAGCCCGAACCTTGCTTTTACACCTACCAACACACCTACAGTGTGTAATGGTAACGTTGTTGATTTCGGTGCTTATATCCGTTCCTACTTTAATAATTATACGTATTATAAATGGCAGAGAAGTATTGACAATGGATTGAATTGGATAGATGCTGGTCCTGTTGGTACAGGTTCACCTGCATGGAATGGTTCTTCATGGGAATATTATACAGGTTATCCGTCATTCATTGCAACTATGGCTGATAGTGGTACAAAATATCGTGTTGTAGTAGCAAGTACACTTTCAAATATTTCAAGTTCCAATTGTTCATTTGCCGATGCAGCTTCAGTGCTTACACTTAATGTTATTGATTGCGGAGTTCCGCTTCAAACTGATATATTATCATTTTCAGGTAATGTTGACAATGGAATTGTGAAGCTTAACTGGACCACAAGCCGTGAAGATGAAGTTGTAAACTATTTCATTGAAAAAAGTACCGATGGCAGAAATTTCACCAGTACATCAAGTATACCAGGATCCAATAATGGAAACGATGTCAATTATTATAAATGGTCCGACGTATATTCCACCGGTCAGGTATTATATTATCGTGTAAGGCTTGTAACAGTTAACAGGCAAAAAATTTCAAGAATTATAAAGCTTGGCTCAATATCCAGTAAACTTGCATTCTCTTCCGTACCAAATCCATTCGCTGGAAAACTCTCAGCGGAAATCAATTCAGGAGATCCTCAGGTGGTAATTGTACAACTGGTAGATAATTCCGGTAGACTGATCAGACGCCAGTCGTATGTACTAACAGCAGGCATTACTTCAATTCAACTGAATACTGAATCGATACCTTCCGGATTATACACACTCCAGCTCATTGGAGATAAATCAACCATTTCCAAAAAAGTTGTGAAACAGTAGTTCTTGATACGTTGAATAGTTCGACATGGAAACGTAGCTTGAAAAATTAGCATAGTCAAAACTGATCAACATATCAACGCATCAACACTTATAAGCTCCAAAAATCCCATCACATTACATGCGCCTGGTCGCTTAGTTCCGTATTGGTTGTAACAGTTTGTGAATGGATGTCATGATCTTTCTTCCGTACAAGACGCTTCTGGAAAAGCAATAATGTAATTACTCCAATTGATATGGAGGCATCTGCAATGTTGAAGATCGGACTGAAAAATTCAAATTCTTTTCCACCTACAAAAGGAAACCAGGAAGGAAAGGTGGAATGAACCATCGGAAAATAAAGCATATCAACCACACTACCGTGAAGAAGACCCTGGTAACCATGTGTCCATGTAAGATGTGCAACACCTGAATATGGAACATAATCATTTAACACGGCATTGAAACTCATCCCCCTGTCGAAGATCACACCATAAAAAATAGAATCGATAAGATTACCCAATGCACCCGCATAAATCAGGGCGGCACATATGATAAAGCCCCTGGAATAATTTTGTTTCACAATCCGCACCAGGTACCAGGAACCAAAAATAACAGCAGCCAGACGGAATAATGTCAGTAGCATTTTACCCCATTCACCTCCCCATTTCCAACCCCAGGCCATTCCTTCATTTTCTATAAAATAGAGTTGCGACCATTTCATTCCGAGAATGTTAGTTACATGGCCAATAGGGTAATGGGTTTTGATCCAGATCTTTAGCGTCTGGTCGGCTATTATGATCAACAATATGATAAGAATGGCGGAACGAAGCTTCACGGTAAAATTTTATGGCATCAAAGATAAGGGTTGCCGGGCGCTGGATGGTGGTTGCTGGATTTTCCCATCCAAGCCTCAGGGAGCAGTTAAGCTTATTAAATACATTTAATTAAAATCTGCAGTCCTGCTCACCTTCACCCGCTCATATTCTTTTCATTCATGATAATAAATCCTCTTCACCCTTTGCGATATTGCCGTCATGAGCTCGTATGAAATGGTATTTGCCCATGATGCTACTTCATGAACAGGAAGTTCAGAACCGAAAATAATCACATCATCACCTTCAATAACATCTGGTATATCTGTAACATCAATCATGGTCATGTCCATGCATACGGTTCCAATAACAGGCGCCATCTTACCCCTTACAAGCATTTTACCGACTCCGTTTCCAAACTGGCGGAAATAACCGTCAGCATAGCCAATCCTGACCGTTGCAATAATTGAATTCCGATGTACAACTCCCTTCCGGTTATAGCTAACCGAATCACCATTATTTACTTTTTTCAGTTGTGCTATAGTTGACCGGAGTGTTGCTACAGTTTTCAACCCCTTCAGCTTTTTATGCGCAACATCCACTCCATACAATCCAATACCAAGCCGAACCATATCAAGTTGCAATTGCGGATGCCTGACAATTGCAGCAGAATTCGCGATGTGCTTTAAAAATGGATAAGAAATCTCTTTTGAAAGAATATTTATGGCCTCCAGAAAAATTCTCACCTGTTCGTTTGTGAAACCATCCTGAGATGCATCTTCACTTGCAGCAAGGTGTGTAAATACAGAACGAATTGTGAATGTTTCACCTGATGAAAGTAAATCTGCAAGTGACCCGATTTCATTCAATGCAAAGCCAAGCCTGTTCATACCCGTTTCCACTTCTATGTGCACTGGATAGTGTGAAAGCCCCTGCTGTTTCAGATATGCTTCGAATTTTTTAAGCATATCGTAAGAAAATAGTGTTGGCTCAAGGTTATAATCAATGATGGCGCGGAATGATGATTCCTCTGTGTTCATAACCATTATGGGTATGCGGATACCAGCTTTCACGAGGTCGGCACCTTCGTCTGCATATGCCACTCCAAGATAATCCGTGTTATGAAATTGCAATACACCAGCTATTTCTGCACCACCACTGCCGTACGCAAAAGCTTTCACCATGGCCATCACTTTTGTACCGGGATGGAGTAATTTCTGATAATGCTTCAGATTATGCGCGAGTGCATCGAGGTTCACTTCGAGAACGGTCTGATGCAATTTCCTTTCAAACAATTGCGCTATCCGCTCGAATTCAAACTTTCTTGCTCCTTTAATCAGGATAATCTCCCTGAAAAAAGATGAAGCCCTGAAGTCCCTTATAAAATCATCAGTAGAGAGATAACTTTGAACAGATAACTGACCGTCACTTTTTGGTAATATAAATTCGGCAATCTTCTCACCGATCACTATAGCCCTCGTAATTTTATATAAGCTCAGCAAATCTGTAACAGCTTCATATAACACCCTATCAGTTCTGTCAGTTTCAAAAAATTCTGATAGGATTACTGTCCGCTTAAATCCAGCAGATTGCTGGTGCATAAAATCCAGCGCGATACGCAATGAAGTAATATCGTTGCTGTAACTGTCATTCACAACAAGGCATTCATTAA
>JBJMLW010000616.1:0-12109 GCA_045805105.1 Flavisolibacter sp.
GTGGCGATGATCAGCAACCCGAAGCTTATGAAACATTACTTGAAGATGTGATTGAAGGCAATCCAACATTGTTTATGCGTGCCGACCAGGTAGAGGCTGCGTGGCGAATCATTCAACCCATTCTTGATGCATGGACCATTCGGCCTCCTGCAGATTTTCCCAATTACGCTCCTGGTTCATGGGGACCGGAAGATGCAGAAGCACTGATTGCAAAAGATGGACTGCACTGGGCAACACTTCCGGAGAATCATAAGGAGCAGAAGAACAAGGAGCAAAAGAATAGCGAATAACGAATATCGAATTGCGAATATCGAAGTGTCGCTCCCAATCCCTAATCCCTAATCCCCCCCATACTCCACTGAAAATTCTTACTTTACCTCATGAAATTTTTTATTGCGCTCTTCTTCCTTGCGCTGATGATTAGCTGTAATGAACGAAAATCACAGGAAGGTCCAAGGCCGAAACTTGTAAGTAAAGATTCAGGACTGGTGAGTAAGGAAACGGTAAATCCCTATGTTGTTGTTGACATATCGCCGATGGATATGAGTTACCTCCCTGTGGATTATCCGAAGATGTCGGTAAAACGACCTACACCTGTTGCGAGGGTGATATACAGCAGACCGCACAAGCAGGGAAGAAAAATTTTCGGAGGTCTTTTAAAATACGGAGAACCATGGCGACTCGGAGCGAATGAAGCAACAGAAATAGAATTTTTTATTCCTGTAACCATTCACAACAAATCTGTTCCTAAAGGAAAATATATTATGTACTGTATTCCGCAACGGGACCAATGGACCATTGTATTAAACAGTAATGTTCATTCCTGGGGTCTTACTTTCGATACCAGTAAAGACCTGTTTAATTTTTCAATCCCTGCTGAAATCAAAAACCAGTCAATAGAATATTTTTCAATGGTGTTTCAGCCAACATCAACCGGTGCAGACCTGGTTATGGCATGGGATGATGTAGAAGCGCGGTTGCCAATTAAATACTCCGAAAAATAAATGTGTGGTATTGCAGGTATAGTAGGAAAGGATCTTCATCTGGATGACCGGATGAAAGTTTCCGCAGCAATACACTGTTTACAGCACAGGGGTCCCGATTCGGTAGGCATCTGGAAAAGTAAAGACAATGATGTGATTGTCGGTCACCGGCGCCTTAGCATTATCGATCTGAGTTCTGCAGCATCACAGCCTATGCAGTACATGGGCCGGTACACGATCATACACAACGGAGAAATCTATAATTACATTGAGCTGAAGCACGAACTTCAGCACAAAGGTTATCAGTTCCATTCTGAATCGGATACAGAAGTTATCGCAGCTGCTTATGATGCATGGAGGGATGCGGCTGTACAAAAATTTGATGGCATGTTTGCATGTGCTATCTGGGATGAAAAAGAAAAAACAGCTTTTATTGCACGTGACAGGATGGGTGAAAAGCCACTTTTCTTTTTTTATGATAAGAACCAGTTACTTTTTGCTTCAGAGTTGAAGGCATTATGGGAAATGGGTGCGCCCAAAGAAGTTAACAGGAGTATGCTGTATAATTTTCTTACAATTGGTTATACATCAAACCCGGGTGAGCCTCAGGAAACTTTTTATAACAACCTTCATAAATTACCCGCTGCAAGTTTTTTACGTTTTCAGTTGAACAGCGAACCGGAAGTGAACCGGTACTGGCATGTTGATCCTGAAATAAAAAAACCTATCGGAACAGGAGAAGCACTCGAACAATTCCGGGAACTCTTTACGGATTCAATTAAAAAGAGATTGCGTAGTGATGTTCCTGTTGGCACAAGTTTAAGTGGCGGTCTTGATAGTTCTTCAATCATTGCATTCTGTGAAAAATATGGAGGTGATCGTTATAGTCATACGTGCTTCACTGCTTCATTTCCAGGATACGAAAAGGATGAAAGTTCATATGCTGATCTGGTTGCAGAAAAATTCAACCTTACAGTAAACCACGTTTCTGTAGATGAGGATCAGGTTGTGTCATTAATGGACCGTGTGATGCAAAACCAACAGGAACCCATTTCTTCAGGTAGTGCCCTGGCACAATTCAGGGTATATGAAAAAGCCGCTCAAAGTGGAATTAAGGTTTTGCTTGACGGACAGGGAGCAGATGAATTGCTTGGTGGTTACCATAAATATTTTAAATGGTACTGGCAGGAGTTATTCAGAGCAAAAAGATCTGAAGCATCCAGAGAAATAAGTGCTGCAGAACGGAATGGCATAACCGAAAAATTTACACTAAAAAATAAACTGGCGGCTGTTATGCCGCAATTTTCATCAGCCGTATGGCAGGGATTGAAAACGAGAAGTGCATTTCGCCATTCTGACCTTGACAGGAAGTTTGCATTTGAGAACAAAGCTTCATTTTACCACGTGATGCCTGCATCCTTTGACCTTGATGGTGCATTATATTTTGATTCGTTTGTAATCGGGCTTGAAGAATTGCTTCGGCTTGCCGACCGTAACAGTATGGCGCATGGCGCTGAAGTACGCCTGCCATTTTTAAGTCACCAGCTTGTAGAATTTTTATTCACGCTTCCATCTGAAATGAAGATCCGCAACGGATGGACCAAATGGTTGCTGCGTGAAACTGTGAAAGGCCAGTTGCCGGAAGAAATTACCTGGAGAAAAGACAAGATTGGCTTCCAGCCACCGCAGAAAAAATGGATGCAACAGCCGGATGTAAAGGAAGCAATATCGCAAAGCAAAAAAATACTCGCGGATGAAGGAATACTGAACCGGAAAGCCATACAAAAAATTCAGCCGCATGAATCTTATGCGGCTGAAAATATGGACTGGAAATACTGGTCGGCTTCCTTTATGTTCAGGCCTTCCTGAATTTCTTTTCAAGTGTGAGAGAACCGTAGTTGTCTGATTTTATTTCAAACCAGTTTTTTTCATCTTCCAGGGTAATATGATAATAGGTTCCTTCTTCAGAAGATTCTTCAACAACTCCATATACTCTTTTATCAGAGAAACGGTTTTTTACTTTTGTTAGAACGAGGATTGGTAGCTGATCTTCGTTATAATAACGGAGTGTTCTCAGAATGTTTCCTTCCTTGTCGTAAGTAATTTTTGCGGTGATAAGATTTTGCTGGAACCTAACTTCATATGTATATTTTGAAGTGGACCAGCTTACGTTTTCTGCATTCTTGAAGGTATTATTGAATGCACTGAGAACTTTTTCATTAACTCCTGGATCAGCTGCAAATAGGTTTAAAGTACACACTGAAACGATGGCTGCAAATAAGATCTTTTTCATGGCTGTGGTTTTATAATTTGAACGTTTAATACATTACGAATATATTCGTAAATATGACGATTAGCTGTGTTTTTACACCATTGGTAACAGCTGAAATACACTGGCAGCACGGTTTGTGCAATAAAATGGAACAGGATGGACGGAATCAGGGATGAATGGAAAAATAGCCTGTTGAATTTGCATGCCAGAATGCATGAAATTTTTTTAAGTTGTTGTTAATGTGGAAAAATGGCAAACCACTGATTTCTTTGGGCAGCAGGAAGGATTCTCCATCTTTGCACCACAATTTAAAATATGAGGATTGGAACAAAATTCATTCATGCAGGAGTAGAACCTGATCCAACAACTGGTGCTATCATGACACCGATTTATCAAACATCTACTTACGTTCAGGAAGGTCCGGCGCAGAATAAAGGTTATGAATATGCAAGGAGTCAGAATCCTACAAGAACTGCATTGGAATCAGCATTTGCCGCAATAGAGAATGGAAAATTCGGACTGGCGTTCAGCAGCGGTGTTGCAGCTACTGATGCCGTTATCAAATTATTACAGCCGGGAGATGAAGTAATTACCGGTAATGATCTGTATGGCGGAACATACAGGATGTTTACAAAAATCTTCGCTCGTTTTGGAATAAAATTCCATTATATAAACATGCAGGATGCAGCTACAGTAAAGAATTATATCAATGATAAAACAAAACTTATATGGATTGAAACACCTACGAATCCATTGATGAATATTACAGACATTTCAGCTGTGGCTTCAATTGCCAAAGCACAGGGAGCACTTTTATGTGTTGATAACACTTTTGCTTCCCCTTACCTTCAAAATCCGCTTGATCTCGGTGCCGACATTGTAATGCATTCTGTAACAAAATATATTGGCGGACATAGCGATGTAATCCAGGGATGTCTTGTTATGAATGATGCTGGCTTACGGGAACAACTTTATTTTATACAAAAATCAACCGGTGCTGTACCGGGTCCGATGGATTGTTTTCTTGTTTTGCGCGGTATTAAAACATTACATGTTCGGATGCAAAGACATTGTGAGAATGGTGAAAAAGTAGCGCGCTTTCTCAGGTCGCACAAAAAAATAGGAAAAGTTTACTGGTGCGGATTTGATGATCATCCAAATTTTGCGATTGCAAAGAAACAGATGCGTGGATTCGGAGGCATGATGAGTTTCACCTTAAAGGATGATAATCCGGATGCAGCAAAAAAGGTATTGACTTCAACAAAAATATTTGCACTCGCGGAAAGTCTTGGTGGCGTCGAATCGCTTATTAATCATCCTGCGTCCATGACACATGCATCTATCCCACGGGAAGAGCGCCTGAAGAATGGACTTTCAGATACACTGATTCGCCTTAGTGTTGGAATTGAAGATTCAGAAGATCTTATAGAAGATCTGAACCAGGCAATAGGTTAGATCTTCCACCTTTCCCCTTGAAGGAAGAGGTGGACATCCCTAGGTCTTGAATTTTGGGCACTAAATGTAAAATCAAAGCCAACATATTTTAATAAAAAATCAATAAGGTACTGTAAGTGTTCTAAGTCTTGATCCGAAAGTGAAATTTTACATTGCTCATGAAAGAAGGCTTAAAGCAATTTTTAGAAAAAAAAGTCATCCTTTACAACACGCCTGATTTCATCGAATCGGACCCCATTTGCATCCCGCACAGGTTTTCAAAAAAACAGGATATAGAAATTGCAGGATTCTTTGCTTCCATTTTTGCGTGGGGAAACCGCACAACCATTATCAGAAAATCTACAGAGCTGATGAATCTAATGGATGACGCTCCTTACCAGTTTATTCAAGACCATAGCGACACAGATCTTAAAAAACTTTTGGAGTTCAGACACAGGACTTTTAATGTTACTGACCTCCTGTACTTCATCTTATTCCTCAAACATCATTACGCATTATCTGCCTCACTTGAAACAGCCTTCTCACAATGGATGTTTTCTGAAGATGATAATATTGAGAATGCCCTTACAGGTTTTCATGATTATTTTTTTTCATTACCCGATGCGCCCTTCAGAACGAAAAAGCATATAGCAACACCACAAAGAAATTCAACATGCAAAAGACTGAATATGTATTTACGCTGGATGGTTCGCCATGATAATAATGGTGTTGATTTCGGAATATGGAAACACATTCGCCCACAACAGCTGATTTGCCCAATAGATGTACATGTGGCAAGAGTGGCAAAACGTTTTAAACTGATTAAAAGAAAGCAGGTAGATTGGTCAACCGCTCTTGAGTTAACGGCGAACCTTAAAAAATTTGATCCTGATGACCCGGCAAAGTTTGATTTTGCATTGTTCGGCCTGGGAGTAGTTGAAAAGTTTTAATCACACAATAGTTACATCTTTGCATAATCATATTCATTCATGATGCATCACAATATCAGCCATTTACTCGTTGACATTACGAACAATGGAAATCATGAGGCCCGTCTACAACTTGAAAAAATCATTAATGATCTTCTTGTAAATGATTTTAACTCACTTATCTCAATACTTTACACTGTGGATGTAAATGAGCAGGAGCTAAAAAATATGCTGCAGTTAAATAAGGGTATAGATGCTGCCGTTGTAATTGCAGACATGCTTGTGCGGAGGCAACTTCAGAAAATAAATACCAGGAGTCAGATTAAAAGCGCTAAGGATATTCCGGAAGATGAAAAATGGTAAGATATTGTTGAGTTGTTAGTAGTTACATCTATGGACAATTTATGTTACAATTTTATCAATCAATCTATCAAACGTATCAACTATAGCCTCAACATCTCCTTCTTTTTTGAGCAATCCATCAGGGCATTATTTTTTTAGTAATTATTAAAAGCTTTTATGAAACGCGATGGTGCCATGACCAGCCTCTGGCAGGATAAGATGCCTGATTATCAGCCACGGCCGGGCTCAACAGTTAAGACATTCGATGTTATGATTGTAGGTGGTGGTGTTACTGGAATCACCACAGCTCTCGAATTGCAAAAACATGGAAAGTCGTGCATTGTGGCGGAAGCTTATTCATTATGCTTTGGTACAACTGGTGGAACTACAGCTCACCTGAATACATTCATGGATACCAGCTATGATAAAATCCAATCTAAGTTCGGTGATGATGGAGCCCGGATCCTTGCCAGTGCAGCATCATCAGCCCTGGATCTTTACAGGTCGAATATTGAAACATATAATATTGATTGCGGCTTTGAACAGAAAGATGGTTACCTGTATTCTCAAAATGAAGGACAGACAAAAGAATTGGAGAAAATATTGCGTGCATCCAGGGAAGCCGGCGTTGACGTAGCCTATACCGACAGGATACCGGTGCCCATGTCTTTTGAGAAAGCAATCGTTTATCATGAACAGGCACAAATTCATCCGGCCCGTTATGTATATGCACTGGCAAAAGCTTTTGAAGAAGCTGGTGGTATCATTCTTCAGGATTGCAGGGTTAACAAATACAGCGGGGATAATATTATTGAAGTCGAAACTACCAGGGGTACCATTAAAGCTACACGGCTGATATGGGCTACGCACATACCTCCCGGGATTAACCTGTTGCATTTCAGGTGTGCCCCCTACCGTAGTTATGCTATCGCTGTTCGGTTAAAGAATGATAATTATCCGGACGGCCTTGCTTATGACATGTACGATCCTTATCATTATTACCGTACGCAGGAAGTTGATGGAATAAAATATTTAATTGCCGGTGGCGAGGATCATAAAACCGCGCATGAACAAAATACGGAAGCCTGCTTCCGGAAACTGGAAGCACATGTAAGAGGATTTTTTGATGTTGAAGAAGTGAGTTTCAGATGGTCTTCACAATATTTTGAACCAAGCGATGGCCTGGCATATATCGGTCATTTACCTGGTAACAATGACAATGTACTTGTTGCAACCGGATTTGGAGGAAATGGGATGACGTATAGCCATATTGCAGCTATTACACTAACACAACTCCTGATGGGAAGTGAAAGCCAATATGCAAAACTTTTCAGTCCCGACCGCCTCAAGCCAGTGGCAGGTTTTTCAAATTTTATTAAAGAGAATGCTGATGTTGTAGCACAATTTGTAGGAAAAAAAATATCAAAGGAAAAACTTTCTTCCCTGTCAGACCTTGCTGCAGGCGAAGCCAGGCTGATAAAATATGAAGGGAAGTCATTAGCATTATATAAGGATGAAAGTGGTGAACTTCATGCCATCAACCCTACGTGTACACACGCAAAATGTACAGTAGACTGGAACACCGCCGAAAAAAGTTGGGATTGTCCGTGTCACGGTGCCCGTTATTCTGCAGATGGTGATGTGCTTACAGGACCGGCCTTACATAAACTGGAAGTAGTGGAACTGGAAGAGCTGGTAAGAGAAAAAGAAGAATAATAAAAAGGTGCACTAGGCACCCGACTATATAATTAACTTTTACTCGGTCCTGACGGGCAAGGGTGGGCATTCATAAAATTTTCAATTGTTGTGATTGTGATTTAACTGAAGTTTACCTGCAGGCATATTGGTACTGGAAAGCTTGCCTGCAGTACTTAACCAGGTTTCAATTTTCATAACCACCAACCCTTACATTGGCTTGTTACATGCAGCTATGCAATTGTATACAGGGTGGATTCCAAAAAATAAGGAATAGATAATTCAAAGGAGTCGGCAATATGTAACAGCAGGTTGTAAATCATTTCACATACAACAAGGCCCCTGTAAAAACAGAGGCCCTCATGCATTTGTCTTACAGAATGCACGCACATAAGGATTCAAAAATACAGTTGTAATCAAAGCATTTTGAGCAATTTATATGAGTGGTAATCAATTTGTTTGGTGTTCAAACTTCAGATGAAACGGGAGGTCTTTCCTTTATGTACTCATAATGCCATTTGTCCCGGTAGATGACCGTTATTTTAAAACTTTACGAAGGTCTTCGTGAGGAAGTCTAATTTACACGTATCTCATGTGCATGTTCAACTTTAGAGATGCGCAACGGCCCCTGTTTTTACAGGGGCCTCTTTGTTCTATCTTATTTTTTCTTTTTGATATTCATTGCAGAAGGTACGTGCTCAATAAAATAAAGAGGCGTTTCGCTGGCAGTCTGTATCAATTCTTCATGCTTTGCCTTGAGTTTGCCTGTGAGTGTTTCAAGGAAGCCCTGTTTCCGGATCTGTGCGAAACTCACCGGAACGGATTCAATTAAGTTGTTTCCAATAAACATCTTAAGTTCCATATGGCTGGGTTAGTGAACAAATTAGGCTTTTTCTGTTGATTTGGGGTAACTCATGCGAACTGATGTATGGCAATACATTATTTTTGTACGGCACCCTTAGTTATGCAGAAAACAACACTTGTATTTCTTTCACTTAAAGATTTGTGGGATTTCAGACAGGCTATTCAGGCAAATTATATTGAGATCAACACTAAAAACAAATCTATAACATGCGATTGCAGTAAGGAACATATTGACCTTGCGATAAATAAATTCCATGCTAAGGTGGCTTTTGAAGCCGATGCTTAATATTGAGCAGGTAAATGATGAGACTGTAGATTGTTGAAAAAAATTATGCCGTTGATCCTTTAGAACTAAACAAGAAAATTCTTCCCGCTATGTGGAATTTGTTAATCAAGATCAGTTGATATTGATTAAAATGCATGTGTTCCTGATGGGTATCATAATTGAAGAGTACAATGAATGCTTTTGCAAAAATTCAATAGACTCAGTCAGGCAAAGCAGTTGGATATTACCATGATGATGGGAGTTCTGCTTATGGAATGCCGACGGTTTAACTTTACACTTCGCCTATTTCAGATTTACAAATTCTACATTGAAATCTATTCAATGGAAGAAAGCGGTGAAGTAATCGCCATAAATGCTTTCGAAGATGTTGATAGTTTGGAAACCTACCTCGAGCAAATCGACATCACTCCACTTGTTGAGCAACTCTAAGTTCAGTTGATGCGTGCATTTTTCAATAATTATTCGTTACTCCAAATATCTATGCACCGATATGCTCCGTGAAAAATCATACATCAAAAAATCAAAGATCACTGATAATTGGGGAACCCTGCCATTATACTGTAGAGATATGCGAACAAAAAGCATGAAATATATTCATATCAGCCTTTTTCTGGCACAAATGAAAATGGAATGTGGTTTGTTTAGCTAAGAGTACAATACAAACTCTATATATATTTTTTCGTGTGGTGTGAATTGAGGCGTAAAAGAGACCAGGTGAATCACCTGGTCTCTTTGTTTTACCACTATTCTGTATACAATTCTTTTTATCTTCTCTGATTTCATTCAACTCCTTGATCATTTGCTGAATGATGTAGCAAGAAGATTAAGGTAGCGGGGTGATCTGATCATCTTACAGGAATCATCGTCAGTTTTAAAAATACTACATTCAAGTCTTTCAACCCAGCTCATGATTCAACTTGAATTTGCCAATCATATTGTATCAATTGTTAAGCAGGATCCACAAATTCTGGGGATTGCTGCAGCCGGATCATGGATCGGGAACAACATGGATGAATTTTCTGATATTGATCTCATTGTTGTGAGCAATCGAAAAATTTCGCACAAGGAAGAGATGTTCACATTTGCAGAAAAATTCGGCCATCTGTTATCTTATTTTACCGGTGAACATGTAGGTGAGTCACGTTTGCTTATCTGTCTGTATGCTGATCCTTTCCTTCATGTGGATTTCAAATTTTTAAACGCAGATGAATTCGGATTGATGATTGAAAAGCCTGCAATTCTTTTCGATAGAACCGGGATACTCAAAGAAATACAGGAATCGGCTGAACCAAAGTGGCCATTTGAAGGATATCAATGGATTGAAGACCGTTTTTGGGTTTGGATTCATTATTTGATACAAAAGCTTGCAAGAGGTGAATATTTTGAAGTATTGGACGGAATGGCATTTTTAAGGAGAGTTGTTCTGGCACCTATGGTACGAATCAGGAACGGACTACTTCCAAAAGGCATCAGGAGAATTGAAATGGATATTAATGCGGATGAACTCGATTTATTGAAACTTACCTTATCAGAATATGATGCTGCATCATTATTTACAGCAATTAATAATGCGGCTTCATTTTACACCAGCCTGCGAACAGAGCTTTATGAAGAGTCAGTATTACTTCGAAAAGAAGCTGAAGAGATGGTGATGGATTATGTTTCTGTTATCGGTCACCAGTTTATCCAGGATTCGGGCAGATAAGGAGTAGTTGCTATTCAGCCAGACATATTCATTTCCAGCCCTTCATCATTCACCTGAACATTCTGTAAAAACCTTTTCCGGCATATTTAAATTCAGACGTTCTTACATGTCTCATGTGCATGTTCGTTTTAGAACATCACACGGCCTCCTGTTTCTACAGGAGGCCTCGTACTTATAGGCTGGCATATATTTTACACCCATTTTTGTATGGCGCTTCGCGTTTCTAAACACTATACAGAATACATCAAGGAAGCATTACTTGCCGAACGCGAGGGTGAATTTGAACAGGCCATTTCACTGTACGAAGAAGCTATCAAACAAAATCCTATTGAAGAAAAGCCTTTCAGCCGCTTAATGACTTTATACCGGCAGGAGAAAGAATATAAGGACGAGCTTCGGGTGATCAACAAAGCTTTAAAGCTCTTCCAGGATTTTTATGATCATCGGCCCGAAAAGATAGTGGGAAAAAATACAAAGGCTGAACAGATCAGCAAGGCTTTATTAAAATCTGTTACAGGTAAGAAAAAAAATGCCGAGCCTTATTACCCTGCTCCTATACCTGCATGGAGAAAAAGAAAGGCAATAGTGGAGAAGAGGCTGGGGAAATGACGATGGACCTTAGAAGATAGACGATGGACCATAGACGATGGACCATAGTAAGTCGTTCATATTTAAGAGTCCATTCTCAATGATAGAAAATAGATCATGGTATGTTTCTTTTAATATGGTCTACGGTAGCATTAGTCTTTTTTGCAAATGATTCCAACACACTGGTAAAATTCAATTATAAAAGAGGCTTACTGACAGGTACTTTAGGTATGAATCAATCATTCATAACTAAATACATTTCCATGCAACCAAAATATTTCATTTGTCCAGTAGCATTTTTTCTTTTTGCTGTGCTGACTCCGGCGTGCCTTTATGCACAGGAGCAAAAGTTTTCAAAAACAAAATTTATTATCGGGTTGTCTGCTCCAGAAATTTTTCATGCAGGCGTTACATACAGGATTGCAAATGCAAGTCTGATCGGTTTGAATGCAGGCCTTGGACCAACCATGGGTGGCGTATGGCCTTCCATCAGCCTGGAGCACCGGCTGTATTTCGGAAAAAATTCTGAAGTAAATGGTCAGAAAATCTGGTTCTTCCGGCAGGGTACAACGTTCTTTCCTGTTGCAACGGAATCAGAGGATCCGGCTAAAACATCATCTCAGTCATTCACACTGAACCTTACCGTTGGTAAAGACCTTCCATCAAAAAATCATAAAAGCGGGGCAACTATTGATGCAGGTGTATTTTATTTACCCGGAAGTGAACAATCATCAGTTATATTGGTGAGATCAATGAACCTCTGGCCGGCTTTGAGATTTGAATTTTATTTCTGAGTGTTGTCTACCGCTGAAAAAATTACTTTTTACGGACTTGTTTATTAAATTATGAATCAGGCTTACACTATTTAACCCTTAAAAGGTCTGTGCCTATAATATACTCCAGACCAGCATTGTCAGTTAAGGAATTAGTGAAGTAAACAATTTTCCCTTTGAATATAAAATCATAATGTCCATAAACAGTAAGCTTCCAGGATGTTTTATCGATGACCAC
>JBJMLW010000617.1:0-6016 GCA_045805105.1 Flavisolibacter sp.
AAAAGTTATAAAAGCATTTAACACAACGTTTGCAGCTGATTTCAACACACCAGTCATTAATGGTAAAAGAGTAGATGCATTCATTGCAGGAAATGACGAGGAAGCATTGAAAACAGTATCACAACTGGTAAGTGATGCGGGCTTTAATCCTGTTATTGCCGGTGAACTTCATGTAAGCCGTACTCTGGAAAACATGCAGTTGCTACTTATACAACTGGGAATAAAAAATAATTACAACTGGCTTGCAGGCTGGAAAATATTACACAATTAATAAAAGATAAATTATGATACTTATTACAGGAGCAACCGGACATTTAGGAAGGGCTACCATTCAATTTTTACAAAAGAAAAATCCCAGTGAAAAAATTGCCGCACTTGTGAGGGATGAAACAAAGGCAGTGGATCTTAGGGCGAAAGGCGTTGAAATCAGAACCGGCAATTACGACGACAGGCAGTCACTGGTAAAGGCCTTTATAGGTATTGACAAATTATTTTTCATTTCAGGGAATGATGTTGTCAATCGCCTGAAGCAACATGAAAATGTTGTCAGCGCTGCTAAAGAAGGAGGTGTGAAGCATATTATTTATACCAGTTTCTCCAGGAAAAATGAAACGGAAGCTTCTCCGCTTGGTATTCTGGCAACTTCTCATATAGAAACAGATAAAATGATCAAGTCCAGTGGCATTCCATACACCCTAATGCTGAATAGCCTTTATGCGGATGTACTGCCAATGTTCTTTGGCGACAGGGTTTTGAATGATGGAATTTTTCTGCCTGCAGGGAATGGCCGGACGCCATTTACTACAAGGAATGATATTGCAGAAGCAGCGGCTAACATTCTTACAACACCAGGACACGAGAACAAGGAATATATCATTGCAAACACTGAAAATTATTCTTTACAGCAGGCGGCTGATATCCTATCACATCTTTCCGGGAAAAAGATCCCATATTCAAGTCCGGAGCAATCTGTTTATAAAGAAACTCTGGCAAAGGCAGGTGTGCCCGCTGAATATGTTAACATTATTTCCAGTTTTAGTGAAGCCATCAGGCAGGGCGAATTTGAAACTCCAGTAACAGATCTGGAGAACCTTTTGAAAAGAAAACCAGTTTCGCTCGAAGAATTTTTCAGAAATACTTATTTCTCTAAAAATTAATCATCAAACATTTATAAACAATAAATAATCAAAATGAAAAAGTTAACGATCATTCTTTCTGCATTTTTTCTCCTTTCCGCTTTTACAACAAGTAGCGTTTGGAAAAACGATGACCCGCATTCTCAGCTTGGGTTTACTGTAACACATTTAGGTATTAATGAGATTTCTGGAACCTTCAATGACTTCGATGCAACATTTACTTCTGCAAAATCTGATTTCAGTGATGCAGTTGTAACATTAACAGCCAATGTAGCTTCCATCGATACCAGGGTGGAAGCCAGAAACAATCACCTGAAAAGTGCCGACTTCTTTGATGCTGAAAAATATCCTACACTCAGTTTTACTTCAACAGGTCTGAAACCATCTGGAAAAAATAAATATACCCTTACGGGGAACTTAACGCTGCATGGTATAACAAAACAAGTAACTATGGAACTGCTGTACAAAGGGACTGTAGAAAATCCCATGAATAAAAAGCAAACCGCCGGATTCCAGGTAACAGGTATAATCAAACGTTCAGATTTTAGCATTGGTAATAATTTTCCTGCACCAATGATCAGTGATGAAGTAAAAATCAAGGCTGACGGAGAGTTTGTTCAATAAATAAAATTCAATACCCGAGGTGTGAAAGCCTTATTAAGATAATTACAATGAAAAAGATATTAAAAACATATAACAACGGTGGCAATTTCGATTTTGCAATTCTTGTGGCAAGAATAACGATAGGCGCTTTGATGCTCACGCATGGATTACCCAAACTTGCCGGTTTGCTTTCAGGCGGACCGGTTCAATTTCCACCTGTATTTGGACTTACACCTGAAATTTCACTTGGCCTTGCAGTTTTCGCTGAAGTGTTCTGTTCCATCCTGATCATTATAGGATTGGGAACGCGCTTTGCTGTAATTCCTCCAGCAATTACTATGATGGTTGCAGTTTTCAGCATTCTTGCCGCTGACACTTTTTCGAAAAAGGAGCTAGCTGTTTTTTACCTGCTTTCCTATGTAGTTCTGTTCTTCAGCGGAAGTGGTAAGTATTCTGCAGATGCTTTGCTGATTCAAAAACGTGGAGTCAAAAGTTACCAGCCGGTAAATCATCAAGATCCTGCATTATCTGTATACCAATAAACATTAACCACGTTGGCACAGAGGCATAAAGCTATACTTTGTTCCATTGTGTCAGCGTGGTTCACGCGTTACCTATTCCTTGTAACATTTGCAAAGCCTATAAACAACACTCCGCTAAGAAAAAATAATATACCAGCAAGAAGAACAGCGATTACAAGGTGAAAGGCAAACCCGAGAAACACAACCGCGCCGATTGTCATCAGAAATCCAATGAACATCCTTGTTACAATTACGCGCATACCTATTTCTCTTTGTACTGAAATGGCATTGAATCCGAAGAGCATTTCCATTATACCAAAAAAAAGAAGGAATACCATGGTTATGGAAATGAATCGCTCAAACGTTGATGCATAAACGAAAATGGCAACTCCATAAACCAGCATTCCTATTGCCTGCAACCCATTGTACTTTAACGGCAATTTTGAAGATGTGCTTTTTGAGGATGCAATAAATGAGAAAATTGCAGCAAGAAAAATTCCTGATGCAATCGCATATTGTATGATACGTGAAGGGTTGGCGCCAAGTAAAAATAAAAGAACACCGGTGACAGCAACGAGTATCCCATAAAAAATCTGCGACTGGAAGCGGCTCATGTATACAAGGTAGCTAAAACAAAAGAGCCGTTGGCTGCTATTGTCTGTTTGCTTTTAGATAAGGGTCCATTTAACTGTAAAATCAAATACATAAATGTTCAATACACAATGTTCAGGTCTCAATATTCAAGTTTCTTTAAAGCACCCTTAGTAAAACTCAACCTGTCTTGAAAATTGAAAATTGATTATTGAAAATTGTCTCTTCATTCGACACTCTATTGTTCCCTTGTTCTACAGTTCTATTGTTCTATTGTCCCTTCACCTTATCAAAAAACTCATTCTGAATTTGCAGCGTCTTTGTATCTGCCTTAATTGCTTTTAAGGTTTTCACCAGGTCGTCGATTACATGCTCGGTAATAAGTTTGCCAACTTCTACTGAAGCCTTTGCTCCTTCACCTGCATAATGATTCGGAAATGATGCATACCACCAGATGGCCGTATATGAATTCGGTATTTCTGGAAGTCTGTTCTGATTGGCGCCTGATTCTAGTTTTGCACTGTCCATTTTCACAAGATCGGGCCTGAGGTATAACAATGATGAAGTTTCTGTTTCACCTGCATGCATGTCACCGGAAGCATCTGATTTGCGGATCTTCCGCAGTTGTGCGGAAAATGCGGAATCATGTGATGGCTCAAAAAAATAAACCACATAATTCCGTCTTCTTTCCAATTGTGTTTGGATGAAATAACGAATCAACTCCGGATTTCCTCCATGACCATTGACGATCACAATTTTTGTAAAACCATTTCTTCCGATTTCTGCGCAGGTAGAATCAAGCAATTCAAGAACAAGTTGTCGTGGCAGCGAAAACGTACCATACTGGTGCCTTGCCTCATTGATCTGTCCATAGAAATAATCGGGAAACACAACAGCATATTCCCTTTTCGTAGCACGCGCAGACCATTCTCTTACATGAATCAGGTCTGAACCAATTGGTGCATGAGGACCATGTTTTTCAAGTATGCCTATTGGCAAAATACATGTGTGACCGGATTTTTCCAGTGCTTTATTCCAATCACTGGCCACCAGTTCGTCCCAACGTGATGGAAGGTTTTGTGTAAAAGCTGCTAAGGGCAAAAGCATAAAAAAAAATATATAGCGCATATTTCAGGTTTGTAATTACTTTTTTCTAACCACGGAGTCACAGGGAGCACGGGGGTTACACAGTGTTATCTGTATGCCTTTGTATTCTCCGTGTCTGCGTGTCTTCCTGGTTCTCTTTCGATATTTGATATTCTCTATTCGATATTCGATATTCCTTGTGCCTCCATCCAAACCACCTTCTGCTCGGGCTCATGTTCTCCTCCAATGATTTCTTTATATAGTTCCGGTCTTCTTGCTTTTTTATACCTGAATCCTCCACACCTTACCAGTTTATCCGGAGTAAATGTGGTAGTAACAACTGCATCTCCAAGTTCCGTACATTCTGCAAGAACATCACCGTATGGATCAAGGATCATGGAACAACCATTTTTCAACTGGTCATCATCCATGCCAATGGGATTGGAGAATACTGCATAGATACCATTATCATATGCACGCGACGGTAACCATTTCATCAGCCATTCACGTCCTTTCATTCCATTGAATTCAAGTCTGAGTGAAGTTGGATCGTTTTCCCGGTTAAACCAGAGACGCGGATCAATAAAGCCTGCACCCGGACGGGTGGAAGGCGTACACATGGTAACGTGAGGCATGAAAATTACATCTGCACCCAATAGGGTAGTGGCTCTTACATTTTCAATGATATTGTTATCATAACAGATCAGGATGCCGCACCTCCAGCCATGAAGATCAAATACACAATAGGAATTACCCGGCGTAATATGCGGATTGATAAAAGGATGCAACTTCCGGTGTTTTGCCAGCAAGCCATTTTTATCTACTGCTACATATGCCTTGAATATTTTGCCTGACTTGTCCTTTTCGAATAATCCTGCAAGGACAGTGATATTATTTTTAGAAGCAATTTCCATTAAGCTTCCGGTACTCGGACCCTCGGGTATAAACTCTGCTACATCCAGTAATTGCTGATAAGAAAGATGACGTGCGAATGTATAACCGGTTATGGAACATTCATGAAAAGCAACGGCCTGCGAACCTTCTGCAGCTGCCTTTGCGGAAAGAATATCAATGACGCTCAGATTATATGCTTTGTCATTACTCCTGTTTTCAAACTGGGCTGCAGAAATCCTGATTTTTTCCATAACCGAATTTTGTAAAGCTGGTAATATGAATGTACAGAATAGATAGGAAAGACTACAGACCACAGTCGACAGACGACAGACAGTCGTTTATAAAGTGAATTTGTTGATTGTGTGAAGTGCAGCAGAAGTTTTATCAACGAATCAATCTTATTAATATAATCAAGTAATCAAAATTCTGCTAACCGGAAATCTTCTTAAAGTCTTGCAGCTCGCAGCTTTCCTCTGATACTTATTTAACCAAAGTCAATCAACATATTTAATATTTTTTGCTGTGTTAAAAAGACTTGCTACCTTATCAGGGCTTTTTGGACCAAACACTACTTATTCAAAACTGATTGACTATGCTTTTCAAACTAGCTGCGCGGGTATGCCTGGTTACCTGCCTATTTCTTCTGTCTACCTTAGTACAAGCTCAACAGAAAACTGTTACTGGAAGAGTCCTCGGACCTTCAAATGAGCCGATCAGCGGTGCATCCGTTGTTGTGAAAGGAACAACAACAGGAACGACAACTGATGACCAGGGAAAATTCAGTATCAGGGTACCAAATGAAAAAAGTATTCTCTCTATTAGTTACCTCGGTTATAATAACCAGGAAATACCTGTGTCGGGAGTAAGTGACATTAATGTATCACTTGTTTCTGTTCTTTCCACCATGAATGAGGTGGTTGTAACAGGATATTCTTCCCAGCAAAGAAAGAATATTACAGGAGCAGTTTCTACTATAAAAGGAGAGAAACTTGTTGTAGCTCCATCGGGAAACGTGGAACAACAGTTCCAGGGAAGGGCAGCCGGTGTAGTTGTTATTACTTCCGGTCAGCCAGGAACAACCAGCCAGGTAAGGATCCGCGGTTTTAGTTCCTTTACAGACAATTCGCCTCTATATGTTGTTGACGGTATACCGGTATTCTCGATTGATCACCTGTCGGCATATGA
>JBJMLW010000618.1:0-4042 GCA_045805105.1 Flavisolibacter sp.
CAAACCATGGACAGACCTCCATCCGAAATCTTTGGCAATAGTAAATGGAAAATCTCTTTTGCAAAGGAACATTGAATACCTGCAGAAGTATGGTATTAATGAAGTAGTGGTGAATGTTCATCATTTTCCTGAACAGATCAGGGAAGAGATTCAAAAGAATAAAGGGTGGGGGAGTCGTGTTATTATTAGTGATGAAAGTGATGAAGTGCTGGAAACAGGTGGTGGTCTTTTAAATGCAAAGGATCTCCTTGAAGGGGAACCATTCCTTACCATAAATGTTGATATACTCACAGAGATAAACCTGAAATATTTTCTTGCCTTTCATCAGCAGCAGGGTTCCCTGATCACAGTAGCAATTACAGACCGGAAGACATCGCGATATTTGCTCTTCAATAAATACAACCGCCTGATTGGCTGGAGAAATACAAAAACTGGAGAAGAGAAACTTGTGATCCAGGCAAAAGATATTTTTGAAAAGGCATACAGCGGCCTCGCTATATTTCAACCTGAAGTATTTAAACTCATTCCCTTCAAGGGAAAATTTTCCCTGATTGATGTTTACCTGGAACTGGCACCAAAAAATAAAATTGCAGGGTTTGATCATACAGGTGAAAAGCTGATTGATGTTGGAAAACCTGATAGTGTTGCTGAAGCAGAAAAACTATTTGCATGAAAGAGCTTGCGCAGCTAAGGGATAAAGGAGAACAGAGATAAAGAGAATACATTGCTAAGAGATTAAAGGAGGAAAAGGAGAAAAGAAGATAAAAATATATGAGAAAAAAACTTTAGTCGTCCTCTCTTCCCCTTTTTCTCTTTTATACTCTTAGTTAATTAACTTCCTTTTTCCCCTTTTACTCGTTTAATCTCTTAGCTAATAATTATATTACACGCTCCATTTTTATACCATGAAGAAACTTAATCTGATTTTATTATTACAGTCTTTTGTGATCGTTGTTTTTGCACAGTCGAATTATGATCAAAGAAAGGCATTTGATCCTGATTTTTATACGCAGGCGCCGAATGAATTCCGCAGTTCAAGTGGAGAACCAGGACCAAAGTACTGGCAGAACCGCGCCGACTATAAACTTGTGTGCACACTTGATACCGTGTCTCATTCTGTTTCCGGAACGGTTGAAATTTCTTATACCAATAATTCTCCTGACCAGTTACGCTTTTTATGGTTGCAGCTGGATCAGAATATTTACCGTGAAGATTCACGCGGGTCATCCACCACAACACAAACCGGCGGAAGATGGGCCAACGCGCATTTCACCCAGGGTGATGTAATTAAATCTGTTGAAGTGAATACCGGAACGCAGAGATATAAGCCTCAGTATAATGAATCGGATACGCGCATGCAGGTTTGGCTGCAACAACCATTGAAGCCTGCCGGTAACAAAATCAAATTGACGATCAGTTATCAATTTGCCATTCCGGAATATGGAACTGACAGGATGGGTAGGTTAAAAACAAAAAATGGATGGATTTATGAAGTAGCGCAGTGGTTTCCGAGAATGGCTGTTTATGATGTCATCCAGGGTTGGAATACACTGCCTTATCTTGGGGCCGGTGAGTTTTACCTCGAGTATGGTGATATTGATTACAGCATAACAGCACCTTCAGACCTTATCATTGTAGGCTCAGGATCGCTGGTGAATGAAAAAGAGGTACTCACGCCATCACAGGCATCGCGACTTGCTTCTGCACGAAACAGTGATAAAACAGTTGTGATCCGTTCTGCAGATGAAGTGAAAAATCCTTCATCAAAACAATCAGGTAAACTAACATGGCATTTTAATATCCGGAATGCACGGGATGCTGCATGGGCTGCTTCACGCGCATTTGTATGGGATGCTGCAAGGATCAATCTTCCTGGAGGTAAAAAATCGCTTGCTATGAGTGTTTATCCTGCTGAAAGTATTAAGGAGAATGGATGGCAGCGCAGTACGGAAATGGTTAAAGGTGCAATTGAGCACTATTCTAAACAATGGTTTCCATTTCCATATCCGGTTGCCACCAATGTTGCAGGAATAGTTGGTGGTATGGAATACCCGGGTATTGTTTTCTGCAGTGCAGGTGATTCCGGCGGCGACCTGTGGGGTGTTACGGATCATGAATTCGGGCACACATGGTTCCCGATGATTGTAGGAAGCAATGAAAGAAAGTATGCATGGATGGATGAAGGCTTCAATACTTTTATCAATGGACTATCAACGAAAGAATTCAATAAGGGAGAATTTTCTTCATTTTCTTTTTTCAGCCAGGATGAAATACAGCAGGCTTTCAATAAAGACATGGATCCATTGCTTTCAATTCCTGAAGTAATTCAGCAGTCGAACCTGGGTACAGCAGCGTATATGAAGCCGGCAATGATGCTGAATGCACTGCGTACCGTGGTTCTGGGACCAGAACGTTTTGATGCGGCATTCAGGGAATATATCAGGCGATGGGCTTTCAAACATCCAACACCAACCGATTTTTATCATACCATAGAAAATGTAAGCGGTGAAGACCTCGGATGGTTCTGGCGTGGATGGGTATTGAATAACTGGAAACTTGACCAGGCTGTAAAAGGTGTTGCCTATGAAGACAATGATCCAAAGAATGGTGCGAGCATAACAGTGGAAAATCTGAACCAGATGGTGATGCCTGTTGAAGTGCTGATTAAGGAAACCAATGGTAAAGAACAACGCGTGATGCTGCCTGTTGAAGTATGGCAACGTGGAAGTGAATGGACATTCAGTGTACCTACCACAACAAGAATTACAGATGTAATTCTTGATCCTGATAATTTATTGCCGGATGCCGACAGGAAAAATAATTCTATAAAGTCGAAAGGGTTCTGAGAAAGGGAACGGAATCAGGAATTCGGAATTAGGATATTTCAAAGTTTAAGAATAATGGAATTACCCTAATTCCCAATTCCTTTTCCCGAATTCGTTTTACCATTGTCTCCAATAGCTTCTAATAGCTCCGCCAGGGGAGTTTCTTCAAGTATCATTCTCGATGGAACACCTTCACTAAGGTGCCATTTAATGAGTCGCATGCAATCCTCATCTATTTCTATGCCTGTGATATCGCCATCGTTGAAACAGCAACAACCACTATTGAAATAAGAAGGTTTCATTCCGAGATACGTTAATGATATCTGATCATATTCAAATTTGCGAAGATGAATCTCCTTCTGAATTGATTCAGCCATTTTTTCATCTTTTATTTCTCTTGCAAAAAGCAATTGTCTGTATAGTCTTTCAATATGAGTCAGCGATTCAAAAACAGGTTGATGAGTATGCCCTGTAATAAGGAAAAGATTTTTTTGTGATGCACTCCAGTCATACATGATGCTATTATGAACTGTTTTAAGTTGAGCATCATATGCGGGCGTATTGGGATTAATTTTTAAAAGCGATTGGAGCGGAGCCCATATCCTGGAAATGAAAAATTTACTGAACCAGTTACCATCACTTACTGCATCTCCCTGGTGACCGTGTGTGCAAAAAATATTAACCATATTATTTTTAACAAGGGTCTGAAGTACTACGCCTTCATAAATGGGTATGTCGCATGAAAAAATTTCCTTGAGCTGAATGTGAGCCAACGGATCATTCTCCCAGAAAAGGTCATGATTTCCGAAAATTTTTATTCCCCTCTTATTGATGAAAAATTTTTTTTCCCGTTCAAATGATGGCTGCTGTTTTTTCTTTACAGCGCCAAGCGTATTTTCCCAGAGCTCTTCACAATCGCCAAGGGCGATGTAGAAATATCCTTTTTCGTAATAGTAATCAAGCGCCGCAAGATAATTTGGCTCACACAGCATAAAATCATCAGCTCCGTTTTTTGCACCCTTATGCTGGTCGGAAAAAATTATGAATTTATCCTTGCTGCTATCGAATTTAATGATGGGTCCTTTTTTCGTTTCTTCCTTCACAATGCAATCATGAAGATCAGTCAGGGCCTTGTAAACCCGTTCACGATCGGGCTTCGATGAAAATTTATTAGAAGCCCAGAGTACAGGTTTGAAGAGAAGTTTTCGCAGCCAGGC
>JBJMLW010000619.1:0-3626 GCA_045805105.1 Flavisolibacter sp.
GTGAGGAACTGGTCGATTGAGCCATTTCCATCAAAATCGTTTACCCATAGTTTTACAGGGTGAGAAGAATCCGGCTTCAGGTAAAAATTTTCGCCGATGTTACCAATAACCAGATCCTCGAATCCATCACCATTAACATCTGTAGCTGCCACACTTTCCCACCAGCCACTTAGTTTCTCGAGACCTGTTCCTTCGAGCAATTGCATCTTTCCGTTCCGGAATGTAAATATTTTAGTACTCATGAATGCACCGGTAACAACCAGGTCTTTCTTACCATCCCCATTTACCTCGGACCACACAGCTGGCGTAACCATGCCGGCGTGTGACAATGATTCCGGCGTTACATCAGTAAAATGTCCTCTGCCATCATTCCGGAAAAGATAACTGTGAGGTACAACACCATACTGATATGGTACACTGCGTGCACCGAGAAACAAATCAAGGTCGCCATCGCCATCATAATCGCAGGCTGCAGCAACTGAAATATTTACATCATTGTTTGGGAATGCTGATACATCAATAGAAAAAATTCCATTTCCGTTATTGATATAAAGACGGTTTTGCAGTTCCCTGCTACCAGGCCTGTTGTTATTACCACCAGGTCCGATAAAAAGATCCTGGTCACCATCTTTATCGGCATCGAAAAACAGGCACGCTACGTCCTCAAATGATGCAAACTCTTTAAAAACCGGCTGGCCACTTTTTGTAAAATTTCCTGATGAATTCTGAAGGTATAATTGTCCCGCCTGATCTTTTGCCCCACCGATATAAATGTCTTCGAGTCCATCACCGTTTACATCTGCTGATGCAATCTTCGGTCCTTCCCTTGATAAAACTTCTGGAAGATTTCTTTCATAATAAAAATCTGTATAATCGTCTTCGTGGTGTTTTTCCAATGGTGCGGTTACTGTTTCAAAAAGAGTTGTACCTGAAGTAGAACTTATCGAATAAGCAAATGGGCCTTTCTTCGCAGGTTCTGCAATGGTGTTAAGGGAATTTAATTTTGGTTGCTTTACTGTGGTGTAACTCCTGTCGGGCCAGATTACAACCATAGAATCAATGGCTGAAATTTTTCCGAGCCCAATGACCTGCGTATAATCCATTGATGACTGAAATCCGCGTGTAGGAATCAATTCCCTGTAAAAAATTTCCTTACCGGAAAAAATTTTAATCTTGCTACCGATAGCAAATGTGTTATTGGATTTTCCTTTCAGTAAAACACTGATATAATTATTGTGGTTCAGTTGTCTTGATTGGTTATTATAAACAAAGGCAGGACCGTTTTCATTATTCACAACAAGATCCAGATCACCATCATTGTCAAGGTCGGCATAAGCGGCACCACTTGAAAAAGATGGCTGTGTAAAGCCCCAGTTACTTCCATAATCTGCAAAATGCAGGTCACCATTATTTTTGAAAACATTATTCGGAAGCGGATTTACCGGAATGTGGCTGAGAACGGAATCAACGCTTTGTTTATGTCCCGACTTCAACATATTCTGTATCACGTCATTTCCAAAAAAATCCATGAAGTCAAGATTGGTTACATCACGGTTAACACCATTGCTTACATAAATATCATTAAGCCCGTCGTTGTCTGCATCAAAGAAAACGGCGCCCCACGTCCAGTCGGATGCGGAAACGCCACTGAAATTTCCGGTTTCAAGAAATCTTCCATTATGGTCGTTCACCATCAGGCAGTTTTTCATGAACTGGTTATAAAACCCCTGCTCCAGTCTTGTACGATACAAGTCAATATTGTCAAATGCCCCAAGCGTTTTCAAACGGTAATCATCTGAGGGCAGCATGTCTGTTGTGAAAATATCCGGGTAACCATCATTATTTACGTCGCTGATATCAGTTCCCATCGAAGAAAAACTGTTGTGCTCCATGCAGGTTTCCAGTTCATCCTTAAATGTTCCGTTCTTCTGGTTGATATAGAGGTAATCTCTCTCATAGGAATCATTTGCTACATATACATCGGGATAGCCATCGTTGTTGATATCACCAACAGAAAGCCCTAATCCAAAACTCATGAGGGTACCATGGATTCCAGCCTTCCTGCTTACTTCCGTGAAATGATTATTGTCGTTGCGGAAAAGATGGTCGCCACCACCTTTTAAAAAATCTGCAACCGGCCATTGTTCATCAGGAAGGTTCCTTCGGTTCTCATAACCAAGATTGTTAATCGGCATCGGGCTGTTATTGATGATGAAGCAGTCGAGGTCACCATCGAGGTCATAGTCAAAGAAAGATGCCTGTGTGCAGTATCCTGAATGATCCAGTCCATACTTTACACCTTCTTCAGTAAAAGTGTTGTTGTGATTGTTGATGTAAAGCTTGTTCTTCCTCCTGCCGCTTTTCATGTTACCTGAATTGCACACGTAGATGTCGAGCCATCCATCCGCATTTACATCTGCCATGGTGACGCCGGTACTCCACATGGAATCCTGGTGCATGCCGCTTGTCTTTGTAATGTCTTCAAATTTGAAATGGCCTTTGTTCAAATAGATTTTATTCTCTCCCATGTTGGAAGTCAGCATCACGTCTGCCAGGCCATCATTGTTGATGTCGCCTAAGGCAACACCGCCACCATTATAAAAATTGCGGAAATAAAAACTGTTCTCATCCTTTGTATCAGTGACGGTATTCTGAAAATTGATGCCGGAATTTTCAACGAGTGTAAAAAGGGTTGCAGGTTTTGCATTTTTATGTGAGCACGATACGAATCCAATACAAATGAATAAAAAAATAATTACACGCAAACTGACAAGGGAACCAGGTTTCACAAAATCACAAACACTATCTGTCACCTTTATTTTCACAGTTTTTGATTCTTTAGCGCTAATAACACCGACGTATCATTGTTCCGCGTAATTAAGAGACAGTTTTTATTTTTTGTCCTGATAAACCGGATATCCTTTATTTCTCCTTTGATGTTCACACCCGATTGCTTCGGATCAACCCATGTGAAATTTCCCTTGCCATCATTAAGCAGAACGTGACCGTAGCTTGCATCGAGTCTTCCAAACTGTGGCGGGAAGCCATACATATTGCCACCCATGACAAGATCATTATATCCATCATTGTTAATATCAGCTGAAGCAATCGCATTTACACTTGATAACTGCACCATCATGGGAAGTGATTGAACAGTAAAATGTCCTTTGCCATTGTTGATGGCCACTATCGAAGAACAGAAATTAAAAAGTAACTGGCTTGCATTTTTAACAACGCCTTCCGGGAAAAGTTGTTCAATCGTTTTTTTCGCATAATCGCTATGACGCAAATTATCTTTTTTAAGTCCCGGAAATTGTTCGGTAATTTCTCTTTTCAGGAATACAGGTACGTCTTTCCCGTCAATTGTTCTTGTGAGGAACTGGTCGATTGAGCCATTTCCATCAAAATCGTTTACCCATAGTTTTACAGGGTGAGAAGAATCCGGCTTCAGGTAAAAATTTTCGCCGATGTTACCAATAACCAGATCCTCGAATCCATCACCATTAACATCTGTAGCTGCCACACTTTCCCACCAGCCACTTAGTTTCTCGAGACCTGTTCCTTCGAGCAATTGCATCTTTCCGTTCCGGAATGTAAATATTTTAGTACTCATGAATGCACCGGTA
>JBJMLW010000620.1:0-2072 GCA_045805105.1 Flavisolibacter sp.
CATTCGTTACAATCATTCCCTTCTGCTCATCAAAAAACAGTCTCCATAATTTTTTCAGAAAACGGTGAACACCTTCAATGCCTTTGGTATCCCAGGGTTTGTCCTGGTCAATGGGACCAAGAAACATTTCATACATCCTGAATGTATCCGCTCCATATTTCTCAACAACATCATCCGGATTAACAACATTGAAATATCGCTTGCCCATTTTTTCAAGCCGCGAACCACAGATATACTTACCATCTTCCAGTAAAAATGTCGCTGTTGCATATTCAGGACGCCATTTTTTGAAAGCTTCAATGTCCAGCTCAAGACCGTTCACCATATTCACATCAGCATGTAGTTCATCTGTATCATATTTGTCTTTCAACCCGTATGAAACGAATTCATTTGTTCCCCTGATCCTGTAAACAAGTCGTGAATCGCCCCCGATCTTACCCTGGTTTAATAATTTTTTATATGGTTCATCAAAACCTATCAATCCCAGGTCAAACAATACTTTCGTCCACATGCGGCTGTATAACAGATGTCCTACAGCATGTTCTGTACCTCCTACATAAAGATCCACCTGCCTCCAGTAGTCACTCCATTTCCGGTTACAAAAAGTTTCGTCGTTGTGTGGATCCATGTAACGTAAAAAATACCAGCTGCTTCCGGCGTAGCCGGGCATGGTATTAGTTTCCAGTTGTCTCGATGTCCAGGCAGGTATGTTGGAAAGCGGACCTTCGCCTTCCGGGCCCGGACTATAACTTTCAACAAAAGGTAATTCCAGCGGCAAGTCATTTTCAGGCAACGGATAAGCAATACCATCATCCCACCTGATTGGAAAAGGTTCACCCCAATAACGTTGGCGGCTGAAGGCTGCATCGCGCATTTTGAAATTCACCCTTCGTTTACCGATACCCATTTGCTCAAGCCTGTTGATCACAACATCAATAGCATCGCGCATGACCATGCCATTGAGAAAATCACTGTTGGTTAGTGTGGCATCTTTTGTTGCATTGGCTTCTTCACCATTGTAATAATCACCAATGATGTTTGTTATAGGAAGATCAAAATGCCTGGCAAATTTGTGGTCGCGTTCATCACCACATGGAACGGCCATGATGGCGCCCGTACCATATCCTGCCAGTACATATTCAGAAATCCATACAGGAATTTTTTTCTGGCTGAAAGGATGAATGGCATAAGCACCTGTAAATACACCGCTGATCTTTTTTTCCGCCATTCGTTCGCGTTCGCTTCGGCTTTTTACATACGTGATATAGTCATCAACAGATTGCCTTTGTTCATTTGTTGTTATTTGTTCAACCAGTTCGTGTTCCGGTGCAATTACCATGAAGTCGACACCGAAGATCGTATCGGGACGGGTAGTGTAAACGTCAAGCTGCAAGTTGCGAGCTGCGAGCTGCGAGTCTTGTTCCTGCTCCGAACTCGAAGCTAGCAGCTCGAAACTTATCTCCGCTCCTGAACTCTTCCCGATCCAGTTTCCCTGCATCTCTTTCATTGCTTCACTGAATTCAACTGTCTCAAGTCCCTGGAGTAAGCGATCAGCGTATTCTGTTATGCGCAAATACCATTGTCGTAACCGTTTTTTTTCAACGGGATAGCCGCCCCTTTCACTCAGTCCATTGATCACTTCATCATTTGCCAGTACGGTACCGAGTGCCTCGCACCAGTTCACTTCACCGTAGCCGCAATAAGCAACACGGTATTCCATTAAAATTGCCTGTTGTGTTTTTTGTGAAAATCCTTTCCATGATTCTGCAGTAAAAACAACATGAGGATAATCCGGAATTTGGAATTGGGAATTGGGAATGGGGTGGCTGACATTTCCTTCCTGCTCAAAAATTTTTATAATGTTCTCAATGACTTCAGTCCTGTTTGTTTTTCTATTGTACCAGCTGTTAAACAATTGCAGAAAGATCCACTGTGTCCATTTATAATAATGCGGGTCGGAAGTTTTTACATGTCTCGACCAGTCAAAACAAAAACCAATGCGGTCGAGCTGGCTGCGGAAGGTGGCAATATTTTTTTCTGTGCTTACTGCAGGATGTACCCCATGTTCAATC
>JBJMLW010000621.1:0-2601 GCA_045805105.1 Flavisolibacter sp.
AAATTGATGTCTCCTTCAACCAGGTAACCGTCCGGAGTTTTTTGAGCGCCCTGTTCATTGAAGCCAAGGGCCCTGATCTGGGCAAGTGTTGATTCGGAGATCTGATCCTGCTTTACTTCTTTTACATCTTTTTTACAGGCTGAAAAAGTAACTGCAAGGGTTGCAGCAAGAATGAAGGTTGAGATTTTTTTCATGTGAGTAATCGTTTGGTTAATTTAAGAGTTGATTTGGAAAGGGTTATTAACAACGGCTTCATTAAAGAAGAACGTCCCGTTTTACCGGGACGTTGTTATATAATAAATTAGTACACGTAACCAAGTGCAATTTTATCATTAGCATTGAATGGACGGTTCACATTGTCTGCTACGCAAGCCAGCATCCATGAATTTGGATCGCCTCCTGTTGGCGTTCCTGGAATATACACAGCGCCAATACCATTATTGGCCTGTCCTTCATTCGATCTTCTGCCACCGCAGCTATAAGCCCTGTTCATGTAATCTGTATGGCGGAAACCAATGCAATGGCCGAGTTCATGAGCCATAATGGTACCGATGTAATTGATATTTGTTGAAGTTGTGCCAGTGCTGTACCAGTATGTATTCATTTTTACCTGGTTGTAAGGATCACCGGTTGAATTAGGAAATCCGGAAGAGCCAAGTACATTGCTTACTTCATAAAATGCAACAACAGTAACGTCAGGGCTCTGCGCAGTTGTTACACGTGTGAAAGAAATTGTCAAACCTTCTGCATTGTACCTGCGGATAGCTTCGTCTAAAGCTGCAGAAAAAGCGGCATCATGCTGTGCAGAACTGTTGTTCAGTGCAACTTTAATTGTTGCATGTTTTGAAGTGCTTACTAAATTAAATGTCCGGTACTGTTCTTCCTGGGCAACCACCATGTTTGGTGAAGTGGGTTCTTTTGACAGTTCATTTTCTGTAAGAACAATGTCACCTTCTACCAGGTAGCCATTAGATGTTCTGGAAACATTTTCAGTACTGAATCCCAGGCGGCTGATCTGTGCCATTACAGATTGCGGGATTTCCTCTTTTACGTCTTTGGTATTTTTCTGGCAGGAAGCAAGTGAGAAAACAGCGAGACAGGATACGGCCAATGGTCTGATGATTTTTTTCATGTGTGTAAAAGTTTTGTGAAAAATTTGAGTTCTTCAATTTACTAATGAAATGAATTCGTATGAAAAAAATTTTGGACAACTATGTTGCAAAAGCAAAGTTTTTTTAGTTTCATCGCTCCACTAAGGAATAATACTTAGTGACGGTATGGCTACCTTCCTTATATTGTTATTATGTGGAGATTTATTTTCCTCGTCTTTGTATTCACCCGTGCCCAGGCTTCAATTGCACAGGAAGCCCAGCGATATGAACAGAAATTACCTTATTCACTACTAAAAACTTCTACATCAATCAATGATAGCTGTGTTGTATCAGTAAAGTTGAAACGGCAGGTTTCGAAATCCTTTTTCCCTACGTCAGCAAAAATTTTAAAAGAAATATCACCGGGGTTTTTCATTGTCAGAATAAAAAGAAATGACCTGTTCTCTTTATCAGATATTCCTGAAGTAATTTTTATTAACGAATATCATGAAGCACGGGAAGAACTTTCTTCCGGTGCAAGTGATCCAACACTGAATACCATTAATTACGTACACAACCGTTATCCCTCATTGAATGGTGATTCACTGTATGTTTCAATAAAGGAAAGATTATTTGATACCTCTGATATAGACCTGAAAGGAAGAGTTTTTTTAACAGGATGGGAATCATCATTTCAAACAGCTCATGCCAGCCTGATGGCTACCATTATCGGGGGAGCTGCCAATAGTTCACCATCAGCAGATGGTGTTGCACAGAGTGTACATCTTACATCAGCAAGTTTTGACCGTCTTTTTCCAGAACCGGATTCTGTTTTCGTTAAAAATAAAATCTATGTACAAAATCATTCTTATGGAACAGTTGTTGAAAATTTTTATGGAAATGAAGCTACTGCATACGATGAGCAGGTAATAAGAATTCCAACATTACTGCATGTATTTTCTGCAGGAAACTCCGGGAACATTACAAATAATAGCGGTCCTTATTCTGGTGTTTCCGCCTTTGCAAACCTTACAGGAAATTTTAAACAGGCGAAAAATATCATTACAGTGGGTTCACTTGATTCCGCAGGACAGCTTTTGCCATTGAGTTCTAAAGGTCCGGCATATGATGGCAGAATAAAACCGGAGTTAATGGCATACGGGGAAGATGGCAGTTCGGGTGCAGCAGCACTTGTTTCAGGGGCTGCCTTACTTGTACAGGATGCATACAAAAGGAATTATCATGCTATTCCTTCCGCTGCACTTGTGAAAGCGGTGCTGGTGAACAGCGCTGATGATGTTGGACCGGATCATCCTGATTATTATTCAGGATTTGGAAACCTCAATACCTTTAGGGCGGTTGCTACTATTGCTGAAGCAAGATTTGCTGAATCAGATGTTACTCAAAACCAGGTAAAAAGTTTCTCTCTTGTTATTCCTCAAGGAATTTCAAGGATCAAGGTTACACTTGCATGGAATGATCCTGCTGCAGTTCCCAATTCACACAAATC
>JBJMLW010000622.1:0-11844 GCA_045805105.1 Flavisolibacter sp.
CCATGCAGATCGCCGGAAGCTTCACCGCTGATAATGTAGTACTTCATTTATGGGGATGGTATTGAGGAAGGGAAAAGGAATACGGGATTGGTAATTCGGGTGTCTACTTTCACGTTTCACGTTTCACGTTTGACGTTTGACGTTTGACGTTTCACGTTTGACGTTTGACGTTTCACGATTATATAAACAGCTTCAGAAGCAAAATACCGATACCATACAAAAGTGTAATGGCAAAGATTCCTTTGGCCGTTCTGTCTTTTGTGGTATTGATGTAATACGTGAAAAGCGCAATATTACCTACAAGACACCATACACCGAAAAATGTTATCAGTTGCTTTTGTCTGAAGAATGATCTCATGAAGTCATTAAACTCCATGGAATTGAACTTCAGGAAATAAATAATAAATAAAACAATAACAGGTGTGATTATTCCGAGCACAATGCCCAGTTTCAGGTTATCCCGCGTTAGAAAAAATGTTCCAGTCTTTTTCAAGTTGCTGTTTTTGTTTGTAATGGGTAAGATCAAATTGCACAGGTACTACACTGATGTATTTATTAGCAAGTGCCCATACATCTGTGTCCGTGCCCTCATCAAAATTAACGAACTCACCGGTGAGCCAGTAATATTTACGGTTGTGCGGATCGTTTCTTTCAATAAAATCTTCTTCATACTTCGCATAAGCCTGCCTGCAGATTTTAATTCCTTTTATTTCATCCACTGTAGCAATCGGAATATTCACATTAAGAACACAATGTTTGTCAGGTGGTGATTTGAGCATCTGCTCAACAATGATCCTTGCATATTTTCTTGAAGCAGTAAAATCTGCTTCCAGTGCATAATCGAGAAGTGAAAATCCAATGGAGGGAATACTTTCAATGGCTGCTTCCACTGCTGCAGACATCGTTCCGGAATAAATGACATTAATGCTATGGTTGGCACCATGGTTAATTCCGCTTAGGCATATATCTGGTTTGTGATGAAGTACCTTGTCTACAGCCAGCTTTACGCAATCTACGGGTGTACCTGTACACTGATAAGCTTCAATGTCTCCAAAAAAGTTTACTTTATGCAGCCGGAGGGGAACACCAATTGTTATGGCATGTCCCATTCCGGATTGGGGTTTGTCGGGAGCTACTACTACTACTTTTCCAAGATCTTTAACTGCTTCAATAAGATTTCTGATACCGGGAGCTGTAATGCCATCATCATTCGTAATCAGGATCACAGGTTTCTTCTTGTCTTTTGCCATTCAGGTGGTTTTTCTAGCCACAAAATTGTGACTTTTTATGAATAACCAAAATCTATCCAAGTTCTTATCTAAATAAATTAGTATTTTGCGGCTAAATAAATTAGCTTATGTCCTTTGCCAACAAAAATCTCAAGTATCTCCGCAAGCTCCGGGGCTGGACCCAGGAAGAATTTGCGCAGAAACTTCGTATCAAACGTTCCCTTCTCGGCGCCTACGAAGAAGAGCGTGCAGAGCCCAGGATTGATATCCTGGAAATTGTTGCGGATATGTTCAAATTGACCCTGGACGATCTTTTAAGGAAGGACATCAGCGACACGAAGACGAATTATATTGCCAAACGCCGCGCCCAGAAGATGGCGGGTGGCAGAGTTGATATTCCTTTTGTTCCCGTTAAAGCTGCTGCAGGCTATCTGTCCGGTTATGCGGATCCTGAGTTTATTGATGAACTCAACACGTTTACGCTTCCCATGCTTTCGGGTGGAGATTACCGCGCTTTTGAAATTGTAGGTGATTCCATGATGCCAACGCCCAGTGGATCTATTATTGTAGGTGAACGTATCCAGAATTTTGAGGACATCAAAACCAACCAGACTTATATCGTGGTTTCAAAAAGCGATGGCATCGTTTATAAAAGGATTATGAAAAACAACCGTCAGAAAAACAAACTGACTTTTGTAAGCGATAACCCCACTTATCAGCCTTACCAGGTGAATGCTGAAGATGTTCTTGAGGTATGGCAGGCCAATATGATTCTTTCAAGGGCCAATACTCAGCAACGCTGGGATGTAAACCAGCTGGCCAGTCTCGTGAATAATTTACAACAACAGGTTACCGTGTTGAAAAAACGTATGAACTAGCTGAAAATCACCGGGGACGCAGCTTTCGATCAGGGAAATTGTCTCTATATTTACGTTTGACAATGGTTCCTGCATGTCGAGATGTCTGCTTTTGATAACCCTATGTTGCTTTCACATCCTTTCACAAGGTCAAGCTAAAACACTGAATGCTGTAAAGGCATCTCATCCTCCAAAAATTGATGGTAATATCAATGATGAAGTATGGCAGGAAGCTCCTCTTGCGACAAACTTCGTTCAGAATTTTCCAACCTATGGTGCAACACCTGTTGCCAATACAACGGTAAGAATACTTTATGATGATGATGCCATCTATGTGGCCGCATATCTGTACGATGACCCATCGCTCATAAGAAAACAAATAACCGCGCGCGATGCCGAACAGGGACAGAACGTAGATTACTTTTCTGTTTTTCTTGATACCTATAATGATAAGCAGAATGGTTTTCAATTCCTGGTAACATCAGCCAATGTACAGACAGACGTGAAGATCGGGAGTGCAATTGGTTTCGGTTTTGGAGATTTCGGCGACAGAACATGGGATGCTGTATGGGAAAGCCAGGTGCAGCATCTTTCAGACGGATGGACTGTTGAAATGAAGATCCCTTATATCTCGATCCGTTTTTCAAAGAAAGAAATCCAGACATGGGGACTACAGTTTCTCCGTTTTTTCAGAAGAACAAATGAAAGTGATTACTGGAATCCTGTTAATCCGGAAGTGAATGGTTTTACCAACCAGTTTGGAACATATGTTGACCTCAGGAATATTCAACCACCACTGCGGTTAAGTTTTTCACCATACCTGTCGGGAGGCGTACGTGTAAATCCTGAAGGAAGTAATATTAAAACAGAATGGCTGCGAAATGGTGGCATGGATGTAAAGTATGGCGTAAATGAAAGCTTTACACTGGATGCAACACTCATTCCCGATTTTGGCCAGGTAGTATCAGATAATATTGTCAACAATCTTTCACCTTTTGAAGTACGCTTTAAGGAAAACAGGCCTTTTTTTACTGAAGGAACTGAATTGTTCAATAAGTCGGGTTTGTTTTATTCGCGTCGTATAGGAGGTATTCCGGCGGGATATAATGCAATAGATCAGCTCATCGCTTTAAATCCATCTTATGAAGTAATTAAAAATCCTTCAGTAACACAGTTGTATAATGGAATCAAATTTTCCGGGAGAACGAAAAAGAAACTCGGTATCGGGATTTTCAATGCTGTAACTGCACCCATGAAAGCAAAGATTTCGGAAACTTCAATCAATAAGGATACACTCATTCTCACGGAACCGATGAGTAACTATAATATCATTGTGCTTGACCAGGCATTAAGAGGTCAGTCATCTGTTACGTTTACCAATACCAATGTAATCAGGGAAGGTGAATATCGTGATGCGAATGTATCTGCGTTTGACTGGGCACTCTACACCAAGGACAATAATTACAGGGTTGCCGGAACGGCACGATACAGCAAAATATTTGGTTATACCCCGTATTCCGGCAATGAGATCAATCTTATTTATGATACGGTTACGAGGAATGGAATTAAATATGTGAATCCGTACAGTGGTTACAATACCAGTCTTGAATTTGGTAAAGTGGGTGGGAGGCTTCAGTACTTCATCCGCAATGAAATTACATCAAATACCTATGATCCGAACGATCTCGGTTTCATACTTACTGCGAACCAGGTAATTTATGAAGGCGGTATCAGCTATAACCAGTTTACACCAACCAGAAATTTTATTACTTACCGGTATTCATTTGATGTATCTACACAATACCTGTACAAACCTTACCGCTTTTCTGAAGTGGAGATGAATGCATCCGCATTATGGGTATTCAAAAACTTCTGGGATGTAACACTTAGCGTCAATACCTATCCTTTAGATCAGCATGACTACTTTGAACTTCGCACACCCGGAAAATTTCTCGTGCGTCCATCTGAAATTACATTTGGACTGGAAGGAAGTTCAGACAGCCGTAAAAGACTTTTTTTTAATTACGAGGGTAATTATGGTTTACGTTCCGCTCCGGATAATGGATATAATTTTTTCCTTTTCGGACTCCGGTATCGTTTCAGTGATAAGTTCACAATGAGTACCACTTATTCAAGACAATATGAAAATAACCAGAGGGGTTATGCCTTCCTTCGCGAATCCAACGGAGATCCTATTGCCGGATACAGGAATTTTACAGAATCTGCATCAATTGTTTCCGCCATTTATAATTTTACGCCACGCCTCAATTTAACCGTGCGTAACCGTCATTACTGGAACAGGGTTCATTACAACCGCTTTTTTAATGTGCTGGATAATGGAGACCTTGTTGAGAAACCTGCTTCCTTCCAGCCAGGTATTGATGAAAATTTCAACACATTTAATCTCGATGCATTTCTTACATGGGATTTCCGCCTCGGCAGCCGTGTAATTTTCGGTTGGAAAAACTGGCTTGGTGATCCGAATAGTGTAGATGGTTTCACTTACAGGAATTATACAGAAAACCTCGGCCAGGCAATGAAAAATTCTCATGGCAATGAACTGACCTTGAAAGTAATTTACTTTCTTGATTATAACCAGCTGAGGAAAAGACGATAGATGATAGACGATAGATCATGGACCATGGACCATGGTCTACTGCATTTGAATCAGTTTATTCTCTACAATCGCATATACCTTCTCTCTTTGCTTCGGTTCAATCAGCGCTACGCCGGTAAACTTGCTGAATGCAGGCAGCACACAATGATGTTTGCCGAAATAAAAGCAGGGTAATCTCAAACTTTGTTTTCCAAGTCCATTTAGAATAATTCCAGGATGAATGTGTCCGCAGAATGTATAAACATCTTTCCTTTCTTCACACCGGTCATGCGTGAAAAGAAATGGTCCTGTAGTTAATTCTTTTTCAATTACACGTATTTCTGACTGGGTATACCAGCCATCTTTAAGAATATCATGATTGCCGCGTACAAGAAGGATCTCAATGTTTGAAAAATCGCTTCGCCATTTCCTGAAAAGGTCAAGCTCGATGTTGGCATGACTGTGAAAAAAATCACCAACAACAATCATTTTTTCAGGTTTGAAAAACAGCAGTACCTCTACCAGCCGTTGCAGGTCTTCTTTATAGATGGAAGATGGAACAGCAATGCCACTTTTTCTGAAATGACCCGTCTTACCAAAATGCAGGTCTGAAAGGATCAAAGTTTTTTCTTCTTCCCAGTAAATTGTGCGTTCCGCACTAAGCCATAAAGTTTGTTGATGTATCTGATGAAGAACGGGAGCCTGCATAAAAAAGCGAAGGTAGCTAAAAAATTTAGTCAGAATTAAGCTGCCACAAAGACGCAAAGGCACAAAGAAGCACTAAGGATTTTCTTTGTGTTCCTTCGTGACTTTGTGCCTTTGTGGCAAAGCTCACCAACTTTCCAGTTGCTGTTGCATCCTTTTCACACGATCTTCTAATTTCTCCGACGTTAGATTCTCACGCATGCTATCCACCTTTATCGGGAAGCAGAAAGGTGTCAGTCTTTTAGGAAAAGTAATTACAATACGTGAACGTTGAATGCGATGAAGCATCTGCCGTAAACGCATTTCTTCCATCTGCTGACTGAATACTTCCTGGTAAGCCTGCCTGATCAAAACATTATCAGGTTCATATTCGCTGAATACATTAAACAGCAAACCGGCAGATGCCTGGAGGTGACGTGTCTTTTTATGTTCACCCGGATAACCCTGGAAAATCAGTCCGCCAATTACAGCAATGTCGCGGAATTTTCTTTTTGCCATTTCAGTTGAATTCACACTTCGCTGGATATCCTGCATCAGATTGTCGGGCGAAAAAAGTTCATAAACATTGCTGTCATCAACAGGTATGGGCTGATCACTCAGCAACTCAAATCCATAATCATTCATGGCTATGGAAAAAGTTATAGGTGTGATGCGACTGATGCGATATGCAAGAAGTGCAGCCATTGCTTCGTGTACCAGCCTGCCTTCAAAAGGATAAACAAACAGGTGAAAGCCATCACTGGTTTCTATCTGTTCGATGAGAAGTTCATTGGCTTTTGGTACATGAGAAAGTTCATTCTGTAAGAGGAAGAGTGGTTTTAAGGCGGTGATTTCCGGAGGAAGGTCCATAGACCATGGACGATGGACCATGGTCGATTCAACTTCGATAGGGAAATTATTGGTTGGAAGAGTCTTCTGTGGACTGTGGTCTGTGGACCGTGGACTACACATCACCGCTGCTCTCTCAAATTGTTCCCTCAACACTTTTCCCAAGCTGGCCGACAACGGCAGTCTTCCTCCCATCCAGCTCGGAACAAGTGATCTTTTTACATTTGATTTTCGTACCAGCACATTCATGTCTTTGATCATCACCAGTTCCAGTTGTTTACCCGCAAGCGTAAATGTGTCGCCGGGTTCAAGACGTGAAATGAAATATTCTTCTATAATGCCGATGTAACCACCTGTAATGAATTTTACTTTCATCATGGCATCGCTGACGATGGTGCCGATATGCAGCCGGTGCCTCATTGCTATTCGCCTGCTTTTAATTTTATACAAACCATCTTCAACTTCCACTTTTTTGAATTCATCATACTGCTGCAGTGCATTTCCTCCGGAAGTAATGAAGTAGAGGATTGACTGCCATTCTTCTTCTGAAAGTTCGCTGTAACAGTTGGTTGATTTTACTTCATTCCAGATAACTGAAGGAATAAATCCATCGGAGATTGCCAGTGTACCCAGGTATTGTACCAGTACATCGTAACAGAGGTACATCGGCTCCCGGCTTTCAATAAATTGTTCTTCCACTGCAGATTTCAGTGCTGCTGCTTCTATCAGTTCCAGCGAATGTGTAGGCAGGAAATATATTTTACTAACTGCATCCGGACTATGTCCACTTCTTCCTGCACGCTGTAAGAAACGTGCAACACCTTTTGGTGATCCAACCTGGATAACAGTTTCAACCGGACGAAAATCAACACCAAGATCAAGACTTGCTGTACACACAACTGCTTTTAATTTTCCATCATGCAGTGCTTCTTCCACCCATGTGCGCAATTCCATTTCAATACTTCCATGATGAAGTGCTATCAAACCGGATAATTCGGGAGCAATCCGCAAAAGTTTTTGGTACCATTGTTCGCTCATTCCACGTGTATTAATAAAGATGAGCGTTGTTCTGCTTTCTTCAAGAATGGGTAAAACTTTTTCTGCAAGCCTGATGCCCAGGTGACCAGCCCACGGATACTTTTCAATTTCATCCGGAATCACGGAAAGTATTTCAATATTTTTTTTCAGTTTGGTACGGATGATCACTGCATCTTCTGTTGTTTGTCCGAGTAATTTCAATGGCGCAAGTAAAACTTCCATCGCCTGGTTAAGGTTACCGATGGTTGCAGAGATACCCCAGAGAGAAAGCTGCGAGTTACGAGCTGCGGGTTGCGAGGTAGAGTCTCGTAGCTCGTGGCTCGCCGCTATTCCGCAGATTCTACTCAGCGCAAGTTCCACCTGAACTCCGCGTTTTCCTCCAATCAGTTCATGCCATTCATCAACAGCAATGATGCGGAGTGTTTTGAAAACTTCGGGATAGTTTTTTTGTCCTAGAAGGAGATGAAGACTTTCAGGAGTGATAATCAGGATCTCGGGCATTTGCCTTTTCTGTTTCTGACGGTCACTCAGTGTTGTATCACCATTCCGGATACCAACTTTCCATTGCATGCCGAGGCCTTCAATCACTTCTTCCATGGCGCGACCGATATCTTTTGCCAGTGCCCGCAGTGGAGTGATCCAGATTAATTGTAAACCATTTTTTGATTTTGTTCTGAAATTCTGCGGATGTTCATTAATAAACTGAATGATACTACCCAGGAAAACGGAAAAAGTTTTTCCGGAACCGGTTGGTGCATTTACCAGGCCACTTCTGTTCAGGAGGATGTGATCCCATGTTTCTTCCTGGTATTCAAAAGGCTTGTATCCCCTGGATTCCAGCCATTGTTTAATGATATTGTAACCTTTGGTTGTTTCCAGCTGCACCATGGACATGTAAAGCTACTGATTGAAATGTTTACATTCAGATTCACGATTCACGATTGACGATTCACGGCCCTACAATGTTTTCAGGTATTCAATCACCTGTTTTCTTTCTTTCTCAGTAAGTACATCTCCAAAATCATGTCCATAGTTTCCGTAACCTGGAAGTTTTGTATTGTACGTTGAAGTATTTTCCTGCGATTTTTCAATTGAATATTTCCAGCCTACATTTTCATAATCATATTGCGGATGATCAAAATCTCTGCTCCAGTATGTTGGACGAGTGCTGCTGTTCAGCAGTGCGTCAAGTGTTGGCACTGATCCATTGTGCAGGTATGGAGCGGTAACCCATATCCCATCCAGTGGCGGTGCTATATATCCTGAAAAAGGTTCCAGTCTTGCAGGATGATCACCTTTAGTAAACCAGCTATTGTTAAACCAGTTGATAAATTGGGGATTGGAATAGTTATTCGAGTATAAAAAAGAATCCGTGCGTATCATTGAACCCGGAATCAACAGGTTTGGATAACTTTCTTTTGTACCATATGTTCCATGACAGGAAGAACAAAGATTTTCAAAAATGATTTTTCCTTCAGCCGCGAGTGATTGATTTATACTGCCGGGATATTTTGGTGGCTGAAGTGAATAGATATAAGCCAGAACATCGGGCATGTGTTCATCCACACTTCTTGATTCTGTTGTATCATGTACTGTCAGCAGGTTAGATGCCATTAAAAAACGGCCAAAATCCCCACGGCCGAAACCACTATAAAACATGGCATTCTTTTTTTTCAGAAGCCACCATGGAGGTGTGTCAGTTGGAATTACCTGTGCAGGAATGCCTAACTGCAATTCATCTATCCATTGAAAATCCTGTGGATTGCGATGTGCAACAAGAAGACCTGCAAGACGATCGGCGATATTCACCCCTTTCGAACTTGCATACAAATACGGAGTAATTGTTTTAGAGATATGGAGAAAAGTTGCCGATGCTTCATATTGTTTTGGCGCATTAGCTTTAAGTATCTTTTCCAATAGTTCAATATTGCCTGCATTGAATGCAGCACCTTGTGTAAAATCGGCCAGTGAATTTCCGAGTCCCATCACCAGCTTTCCATCAAATACCTGTGCATGACACTGCAGGCAGTTCGGCGCAACAAGTACTTCACCATTTGAAGAAGTGATGGCAGTATACTCGTGTGAAACGTTTTTATTTAATCCATCCCTTTTCAAAAAATTTTCACCTGACAAACCCGCACCAAAAAGAAAAGCATTATAAGGAATGCCACCTTTCACATAATCTCCCGTTATCAAATACTGAAAGCCCTTTTCCGCATTGCCCCCGGTTCTTTGCTTACTTGGAGGAACGGCAACAGGTTTGTCTTCACTCCTGATGGAAAAGAAAGCGGTGAGAGAAACAATAGAAATAATTAAACACAGAATGAGGGTTTTTCTCATAGGGATAAAGCTCTGAAAAAATAACGAATATCGAATAACGAATAACGAATAACGAACTGGAAGTTTGAAGGTTTAACGTTGAATTTCTCTGCGAAACTCGCGGTCTCTGCGTTCTCTGCGGTGAACTACGCCAGTATTAATAATGATTCACCAGACAAACACATCCAATTAATAATTTTGATGAACAGAAATGGTCTGTCGTCTGTCGTCTGTGGTCTGTCGACTTCCTCATTTTCCATACAACTCCAGCATCTTCTTTAAATCATCGAGTGTATTGATTTGATCCGGCGTTTTGTCTGTTCTCCACCTGCTGATACGCGGAAAGCGCAATGCTACACCGGATTTATGCCTGTTGGATGCCGCAATACCTTCGAATGCAATTTCAAAAACAAGTTCGGGTTTTACCGTTCGCACAGGACCAAATTTTTCAATTGAATTTCTTTTCACAAAATGATCTACCTGTGCAAATTCTTTATCAGTTAAACCAGAATACGCTTTTGTAAATGAAACCAGCTTATCTCCATCTTTTACCGCGAATGTATAATCAGTATAAAGGTTGCTTCTTCTTCCTGCACCTTTCTGTGCATAGATCATGACAGCATCAATAGTAAGCGGATCAATTTTCCACTTCCACCAGTCGCCACGCTTTCTTCCCACCTGGTAGGCTGAACTTTTCTTTTTCAGCATAAAGCCTTCGGCACCCATATCACGTGACGACCGCCGCAACTCTGCAAGTTGATCCCAGGAATGAAAGTTAATGATGGGTGAAATGAGAAGTGCAGGATGATTAGCCATTGCAACAATTTCCTCGAGCTTTTCCCTTCTTTCGGAAAGTGGTCGCGGCCGCCAGTCTTCACCGTTATATTCAATCAGGTCGTATGCAAAAAATGCAATCGGTGCTTCCTGCAGCTGTTTCTTGGTTACATTTTTTCTTCCGATGCGTGTCTGCAGTAAAGCAAAGGGGAGTGGTTTCTGGTCAACACAGGGAATGATCTCGCCATCAATGGCAATACCATCCGGTAAAACTTTTCCGAGTGAATGATATTCAGGAAATTTTTCTGTCATCAGTTCTTCACCCCGGCTCCAAACAAATAATTCGCCATTCCGTTTAATTACCTGGCCACGTATGCCATCCCATTTCCATTCTGCCTGCCATTCAACAGGATCACCCAGCTGCGATGCATCTTCTTCGAGTGCATAAGCGAGATAAAAAGGATATGGTTTCGACCAGTCAGTACTTACACTTTCGTCACTTAATAATTCACGAAAAGAAATTGTAGAAGGATCCCAGTTGCCACTGATCCTGTGCGCAATAACAGATGGTTCCAGCTGAACTGTTTTTGCCAGTGCGTTCACCATCACTTTTTGCGAAACGCCGATTCTGAAACCTCCTGTGATAAGTTTATTGAAAACAAATCTTTCTGCATTGTTCATTTCCTGCCATGACTCCACGATAAACTTTTTCCTTTCTTCCTCACTTTCTTTCTCGAGTGATTTCAATCTTTCGATATAAAAATGAAGTGGCTTCCCATGTTGTTCATCAGTTTTGTTTTCAGGTAACAGCAATGCAATGGTTTCAGCAAGGTCACCAACAGTATGGTATGATTCTTCAAAAAGCCAGAAAGGGAGTGCTGCAAGTTCCACGCAATATGTTGCCAGCTGTGTTGCATTCACCGATCGTCGTGGCCTTCTGCCACTGAAAATGGCAATGACCCATACCCTGTCCTTTTCGTCTGCTACAGAAAAATAATTAACCAGTGCTTCCAGCTTGTCATTCGTTTTTGTGGTAGCGCCGAGGTTAACAACGAGGTTGGCGAATTCGCGCATCCGGAAATTATTTTGAATGTTGAATGTTGAATGTTGAATGTTGAATGATAAATGATAAATGTCTTAGTACAGTCCCCTTCAAATTCGATATTTGATATTCGTTATTCGTTATTCGTTATTCCCTGCCTGCCGGCAGGCAGGGTTATTCGATATTCCTATTTCATAATATTTGCCGATGGCAAATAGTTACAGGGATTCATTGATCATTCCGGATTTGCCGATGGCAAATCGATACAATCCTAACCTCATTCCTTAATAACAATTCAAAATCCGAAATATCCGAATTCCCAATTCCGAATTCCTTTCACTTGGTTATTCCCTGCCCGACTGAAGTCATTCAGGCGGGGATATTCGATATTTCTGTCTCTTCCTCATCCCCATACTCTGTCTTTACTTCTTTTGAATAAATTCCCTGCTCGTTCAA
>JBJMLW010000623.1:0-4587 GCA_045805105.1 Flavisolibacter sp.
CTGTTAAGTGTACCATTACCAATTATGTTCAGGTACCAGACATCATTCGGATTCGACAAGGCAGGATTAGAACGTAACTGGGGTGCAAGAGCAAGAATATCTTTTACCTGGATTTTACTGTCGACAAGATCAATGTTCATCATTGTCTTTGGAAAATTCGTAGCCAGTGCATCATACGATGCATACTTCAGTTCTGCACCTCTTTTTATTTCACTTCCTGGCGTTTTAATATACAGGTCTCTAAAATATGTCTGGTTGTAGGCATACAGAATGTCACCACGGAATTCATCAATCTGGAAACCACTTTTTTCCTTTACGGTTCCTTTGGTAATCTTTCCACCGAGTGAATCCGTATTCATAACAAAGTTCTCTACATTAAGGGTCAGGTCATCAGCAAGGAGATGATTAAAGTCCATGCCTCTTGCCTGTGAAGGCATGTTATCATTGTCGAAACTGAGTTCGTTGTTATTCAGAAGCAGGCGATCTATTTTAAAATCCCATCCTGCTTCTTTCTGGGCCTTTACTTCCTGCTTCACTTCCTTTACTACAACTTTTGCTGCTTCTTTTTTACCCAGCCTGATTGCAATTTTTGAATTGTTCAGTGCCAGTTCATTGAGGTAGACTTTATTATTCTGAAGATCGATCAGTTTTTCATCCGATTTTAATTGTCCGATGTTCACATTAGAATAAAAAGCAGAAACATCATTGCCGTATTGAATGGCTATTTTATTCAGGTCCACAGTACCGACGCTTAATTTCATTGCCTTGGGGGCTACGGCATCAGCTACTTCTTTCGACATGGGTTCGGGTATGAATAATGGTTTGAATTGTCTTATCCTGGCCTGCACATTCCGTGCAATCAAGGTAGGAATGTCGAAATGCTCATTGTATGGATCCAGTGTGTCAATGGTAGCAGAAGCATTGCCGATATGCGCAAACATATCACTGCCGGTTACTACATCCTTATAAGTGAGGTTAATATTTTCAAGGGTTACATCACTGATATCCAGTTTCATAGGTGCTGATTGAGCCGTGTCTGGTATGCTTTGCTTCTGGGATGTAAAAGCATCCACGATAAACTGGAAATTAAAAACCGTGTCAGGCAAACTGCGTTTAATCTTGGCCGTTATATTCTGTAGTTCAAGGTCTTTTACCTGGACTTCGTTAGAGAATAATTTAAAGAAATCCAGGTGACCCCGGATGTTTCCGCCTGATACAAGCGTATCCTTCGAACGATCCTCTATATAAACATTTTCCAGGCTAACCTTACCGGAAAGACCAAACGCAATTCTACCGATCTCAACCTTTGTCTGTAATTTATTTCCCAGGTAAGTTTCCACCTTTGAAGTAAGGAAACGCTGAACCGGGGGGGTCAGGATCAATAAAAAAATGAAAACGATAAAAAGGAAAATAAACAGAACTATCTTAAGTAATATTCTCGCAATTTTTCTCGGATAATTAATTTTTGTGGTATGGGCGTCCATTTTAACAGGGAATGATGGCTAAAGAGTTACAAATAGCAGGCCTTGCCACTCTGTTGTATGAACGGTATAAATGGTTGCCGAAACAGTAGAATATTTTAAATTATTAAAAATCATGTAGAAAAACTTCTACATGGTTGCCATTATCTCAGGTACATTCCTGATTTTATAAAATGTAATCAGGTGATGTCTGCCACTGCCTTGACTTTTTTGGCAGCAGGTCTTTTATATATTTTTCGCACAATTCGCCCGGTTCATATTGCTGGAATTCAATGCTGAGTTTTTTTACATTCGCTGCGTATTGAGGTTCACAGAGAACCTTCTCTACACTCGCCCTGATCTGTTCAACTTTTGGCTTTTCAGTTTTCAGGTTGATGCCCAGTTTAAAAAATCCGATTCGGGCATTGATTTCATTTTTTCCTTCATGAATACCGGCTGCTACCATAGGAAGTTCATTTTTAATTGAGAAAAGCACGCCGCCATATCCTCCATTGGTAACATATACATCAGCATATGGCATCACGTCATCAAACGGAATAAAGTCTTCGATGATAATGTTGTCTGACGGAAATCGATTCCTCAGTTCTTCGGTTTTAGTTCCACCTGTAGTAACAATTACAAGGTGTTCAGAATTACTGAATGCTTCCAGCGTTGGTATAATGAGTTTTTCAGTGTCTTTTTCAACTGTACCCTGTGTTACAAGGATTACTGATTTGTATTGGTTTACTTTTTCATTATACCACGCGGGCCTGTTTGTATTTTGTGAATAGGGAAGTAGTGGTCCTATGAAATGTATATGATTACTTAAGTCAGAACGTTTGTATTCGAAACCCGGTGTACCGCTTTGCAAAACAATTGTTGATTTACGGATCATTATATCAAAAATGTTGGCATTGCCCGGATCAATTCCATAAGAAGAAAGAATTTTATTCATTACCCTTCCCGGCTTTGCAAAAATTAATTTGTCTGCAATAACCCTCAATAGTTTCTGTTTTAGCCGACCGGAAAATGAAAATGAAGGCGTCATGCCAAGGCCTGAAGGTGGAAGATCTTTTGACGTTTCGGGAAGTGGTACCACACTGATTGCAACAACAGGAATGTTCATGTTTTCCTTTACAAATGGAATTGCTGCAAATGTGATATCGGCAACCAGAACCTGAAACGGAAAGTCTTTGTGAATACTGATGATATCCTCATAATATTCCGGCCCTCTCAGAATAAAAGCATTGATAATATCGAATTTTAATTTGCTGATCTGAGTTTTATATTTTTTTCTTTCCGGAAAAATCGTTTCGAGGTCCGCATGGGCACTTATATCAACTGCTTTTTTCAATCCATAAAAAGGTATATTCATTTTTTCTATCTTATTCTGGTATGCAGATGAAGTATACCAGCGCACATCACAGCCCTTATTTTTTAAATGTACTGCAAGGCCGGTCAAAGGATTGAAATGGCCGTCCGCAGGGACGTTGGCAAAGAGAATTTTTGTTCCGGGTTTGATGGTTGATAACAGGTCTTTATTCATAAAGTTGATACGTTGATAAATTTATAAGTTGTTATGTTGATACATTGGGTGGTTGTTACGTTGACTGGTAATTAGAATCATTAGCGTATTAACTAATCAACAATTCAGCATCCTTGATGATATAATTTTTTCAGGCTACCAACTTTCCTTCGCTGAGGGAGGATGTTACTTTTTGAAAACGTTCTTCGGGAAGCTCCTTTTCTGCTTTCTGCAAAAGAGACTCGAAAACAATGGGAGGCATAATGCGTTCAACAGCCTTCATCCAGTTTACTGCTTCCATATTGTTGATACCACGCATCATCCAGGAAGCATAAAACTCCTGGATCCAGGGGGGGGTATGCTGGCTGATCCGCTGCCAGATCTGTTTGATGTCATTATCTGAATAATATTTCCAGAAAATGTTATTGATTAATGTTTCTTCTTTTGACATCTGGTTAAGATGGCTGATCATAAATTGTATAAATAATTCAGAAAGTTCCCTGCCACTTACAAGGTTTTCGAGGATTGACTTTGCAGCTTCCGATTTGGTGATTCCTTTCTTCAATGGATTTCCCAATTGGATGATCTTTGAATGTTCATCGCTGAAACGGGAAGCCATTACTGGTTCATATTCCTGAACTGCCGGTAGAATGAATGCTTTTGCTTTTTGCACCTGGCCTTCGAAAAGCATGATAACTTCCCTTACACGGTTTAATGCTTCCTCTTTTTCATCTGCAGCAGTAAAATCTGTTTGTTGCAGGCAAAGAGCAGTTTTATACAATGATGCCCTGAGACCTTTGTGAACGAGTTGAAAGATATTATAGCGTTCCATAAACTGATTTTGTTTTGATGTTAACAGCACAAAAATGCAATACAAAAATCTTTGTAAAAAGAGTGTTCTGAATGAAATGGAAGTTTACCAGCATGAACTGGATGGGATTTTCCTGTTCTGAAACGTCTGATTACGATACTCAAATGGTGAGATAAATGCATGAATTGATATTTATCTACCCTGAACTGTTCGGAATTAAGCCAGCGAGTAATTAAATTTGAATATCAATGCCAGCTGCTAATGAGAATCGTTCTTAGAATTATTTTCCTTTCTCTCCTTTGTATGCCTGTACGGGGGCAACAGGTAAAGCAATATTCATTTAAACATTTTTCTGTCAGCAATGGTCTTCTTTCAAATACTGTAAGCGCCGTAATTCAGGATCATGAGGGTTACATGTGGATGGCCACAATAGATGCATTGCAACGCTATGATGGTATCAGTTTCATTGCTTTCAAGAACCAGCCTGGGAACCCCTTTTCAATTCCCGCAGATCATATCATTTCCATGTTTGTAGACAGTAAAAAAAATCTCTGGCTCATTGGAGACAATAGCCGGGTAGGAATTTTTGATACCAAACATTTCGTTTTCAGGGAAGTGAATATGCCGGCTGAAAAAAGTGCGTACTACATTCCGCAATCATTTCTGGAAATGGAAACCGGTCAATTGCTGATTCAAAAATCTGATGGCAACCTGCTTCGCTATGAAGCAAGTAATAATCGTTTTGTTTCAGATACCGACGTCTTGCCTTGTCCCGTGAAATGGACAAGAAA
>JBJMLW010000624.1:0-2156 GCA_045805105.1 Flavisolibacter sp.
ACCATTCTCCAACAGAATTTGCTTCATAGCAATATCATTGGCATCTTCGGCATTCAACACATTTATCACTTCACCAACAGGCCGCTTTCCGCTATCCTTTTCCCATTCTTTAATGCGGACCACTACCCGGTCATCATTTTTAGCGCCATTGAAACTGGAGGAAGGAATAAAAATATCCGGGACTTTTTTATCGCCTTCAATTACGGCAAAAGCAAAACCTTTATTCATCTGCAGCCTACCAACAAATTCCATCTGCTTCCTTTCCAAAATATCGATCACCGCACCTTGCATGCGCTTGCCGGTTCTTTCGGGATTTACTTCTACCCGAACGGTATCGCCGTTCATGGCTGTATTAAAATCATTCGGACGTACAAGGATATCGGTTTCAAGATCTGGCACAACTACAAAGCCCATTCCTGATCTTGTAATTTCGAGCACGCCTTTGTACTCGTCAAAACTTCTTTGCCTCTTCTTCCCAGGTTTCTTTTGATGTTTTCTTCCCATTAATCTGGATGTTTAAAATTTTGAATGAATTGAATTACGATATCGTTGAATTCATTTTCCTGGTGAAATAAAAATTTATGCTCGATAGGCAGAACATAAAAAGGCATGCCATTCATCTCTTCACGGAATTTTAGCAGGCGCATAGAGTCTTTTTCGGTAGTAAGAATAATTTTTTTCGTGGCTTGTATATGTTCAAATCGCTTTTTAATATCCTTCCAGTCCATTATTGAAAAAATATGATGATCATTATAGGACATCATGTAATAGGTTTCGACACGTTCTTCCAGAAATACTTTTAACGGACGGGGATTGGCTATGCCCGTCACCAGCAATACTTCTGTTTTTTCATCAATAAATTGAAAGTTGCGTTTGCTTATATGATAAGGCGTACCATAGGAAACACAGGTAAAGAATAGTTTTTGATGTGGAAGCGGATTGATCTCCTGACTGAGCTTTTTTCTTTCTTCTTCCGAAAGGTCGGGTCTGCATTTGGTAACAATAATGATATGTGCTCTTTTATAGCTTCTGCGCTGATCTCGCAGATCGCCGGTAGGCAGAAAGAAATCTCTTGTAAAAAGATTTCCATAATCCGTCAGTAAAATATTCAATCCTGCATTTACAACGCGATGCTGGAAGGCATCATCCAAAATTACTGCCTGCGTATCCGGCCTGTCGTGAAGCAGTTGCGGAATGGCATCCAGCCTTTCTTCACCTACTGCTACCGGGATGTCGGGAAATTTTAAATGGAACTGCATGGGTTCATCACCAATGTCTATGGCAGTGGTTCCGGCGGTGGCAAGGGCATATCCTTTTGTTTTCCGTTTGTAACCCCTGCTCAGTGTGGCTACTTTAAAACGATTCTTCAAATGCCTAACCAGGTATTCTACCATTGGCGATTTACCGGTACCTCCTACCGATAAATTACCAACACATATTAAAGGCAAGCCAAAAGAAACGGATTTCATAATTTTCTTATCATACAGCCAGTTCCGGATCACTACAGCAAACCAAAATAAAATGGCAAATGGAAGAAGCAAGACCCTGAACGATTTCAAAAACCAGTTAGAAAGCATAAGTCGTTTGCGGGGTGATACAAAAATCTAAAGGTACATCAAATTCACTGGCGTCATCAATAGAATCGACAGGATCGAAATAGGAGAAACCAACCCTGATACAATCATCGCGGCACTCCTTCAAATAGCGGTCAAAAAAACCTTTTCCATAACCTACACGGTTGCCATTTATATCGAAGGCCAGCATGGGCAGGATCACCAGATCAATGGAAGCAGGATCGGCCACTTCGGTATCCAACGGCTCAGGAATATTGTACTCGTTGGCTTCAAATATTGAGTCAGCGTTACAGATGATCGCCTGCATGGTGCCGTCTTTCAAATTGGTTTTTGGATAACATATTTGAAGGTTTGGATTTTTAAAATGCAGATAATCCGTAATCAAAAAAGTGTTGACTTCATTATTTTGCTCGATAGGATAAAAGCTTAAAACATAATCGAGAAAGGGAAACCGAATTGCCTGAAACTGTATCAGCAACAAATCATCCCATTTCATTTTATCGCTTTGCGAGACGGTATAGCGTTTTTCTTTAAATATATTCCGGGCCTCTTTTTTAAGCATGGTAAGAATTATGAGTAGTA
>JBJMLW010000625.1:0-4239 GCA_045805105.1 Flavisolibacter sp.
AACTCCGTTCAGGGATTCTAAACATTTTCGTCGTGAAGAAACTTTACATCTTGGATTTGAACGAATGAATAATAGCAGGGTCCAAAAAATGATTTTGATTTAATTGAACTAACATGATATTGTAATAACTCTCCGGAATAAAACGACCTACTATGGTCTATGGTCCATCGTCTATCGTCCATTGTCTATGGTCTATGGTCTATGGTCAATCATCTATCGTCCATCGTCTATGGTCCATCATCTATGGTCCCTGTTCCATCATCCATCCTCCTCCCTCCGGCAATTTCCCCTATTTTCGAATCTTTGCCATCAACAATGCCCCGTGTAATACGCATATTGAACAGACTTGCCGTTGGAGGACCGGTGCTGAATGCCACTTACCTCACCCGTTTCATGCAACCTGATTTTGAAACCCTCCTCGTTGTAGGTGAAAAAGAAGACCATGAAAAAAGTGCATCCTACCTGGCCGACCAGCTGGGTATCACCTATACCACCATACCCGGAATGGGAAGGTCCATCAATCCCGCATCTGATTACTTCGCTTATCAGCGTTTGAAAAAACTGATCCTGGATTTTAAACCCGACATCGTGCATACGCATGCAGCAAAACCGGGTGCTCTTGGCCGGCTGGCCGCCGCATCAGCAAAGGTTCCGGCAATCGTGCATACATTCCATGGACATGTTTTTCATTCTTATTTCAATTCGGCCAAGACAAATTTTTTTATCCGCGCAGAACAATACCTCGGGAAAAAGTCCGACGCCATCATTGCCATCAGTGAACAGCAAAGGAAGGAACTCGTTGAAGATTTCAGGATTGCAGAAGCGGAGAAATTTCATGTGGTGCCACTTGGATTTGACCTTGACAGGTTTCACCTGAACCAGGATGAAAAAAGGAATGATTTCAGAAAAGAATTCAGTGTGGCAGATGATGAAATTGCAATTGGTATCATTGGCAGGCTGGTACCCGTTAAAAACCACTACCTTTTCCTGAAAGCCATCAGGCATGTAATGGATCAATCTCAAAAAAAGATCCGTGCTTTTATAATTGGTGACGGAGAAACCAGGAATGATCTCGAGAACATCGCGCGTGAAACAGGAATTTCCTTTACAACAGAAAAGAGTCTTGAACATGATAAGACACTCGTATTTACATCATGGAGAAGCGATGTGGATGTAATCAATGCAGGGCTTGATATTGTTTGCCTAACTTCTTTCAACGAAGGAACACCGGTAAGCCTGATAGAAGCACAGGCAGCGAACAAACCAATTGTTTCAACAAGGGTGGGCGGCATTGCAGATATTATCATTGAAGGCGAAACCGGTTTGCTGGCTGATGTAAAAGAAACGGAAGTGTTCAGTGATCATGTTTTACACCTGGTAAATGACGAAGCATTGCGAAAAAAACTTGGCGAAGGAAGCAGGAACCATGTTTTAAAAAAATTCAGTTACCAGCGGCTGGTTTCTGATATGTCGGCACTTTATTACGAACTTCTTCAAAAGAAAAAACCATCATAATGCTATTCGGGAAGAAAAAAAACCATGAAACACCTGACTTCAGCTGGATTCATACGGATATGCATTCGCATATGATCCCCGCAATTGATGATGGTGCACAGGATATCCAGGGTTCACTTGACATGATTAAAGGACTGGCTTCACTGGGTTATAAAAAAATTATTACAACACCACATGTACTATGGGAAATGTACCCGAATACACCGGAAAAAATCAATGCCGGGCTTGACACTGTAAAATCAGCTCTTAAAGAATCGTCCATTGATATTGCATTCCATGCTGCCGCAGAATATTATATTGATGATCATTTCGACCGGTATCTCAGGTCAAAGGCGCCGCTGCTCACCCTGAGTGGCAATATTGTTCTTGTTGAATTTTCAATGATCACTGCGCCGCATCAGCTTCCATCCATCATTTTTGAAATGGAAATCCAGAATTACCAGCCTGTAATTGCTCATCCCGAACGTTATGTTTACCTGGCACGGAATAAGGAATTCTATGAAGACCTGAAAAGCTCCGGCTGTTATTTTCAACTCAACCTCCTCTCTATTGCCGGTGTGTATGGTCAGCCTGTGCAGGAACTTGCGGAATACCTGCTGAAAAAAAATTACTACAACTATGTCGGAACCGACATGCATAATGCACGTCATCTCGAGCTTCTTCAAAAGGTTCCCGCATCTGCATTGAAACGACTGAGGGATTCGGGTGCAATTAAAAATCATTTGCTGTAACTTTCAACCATTCTGTTTTTAGTTTGTAATACTCACGATGAGTTTCACCATCAGAGAACTAGAATTACTCTCCGGCATTAAGGCCCATACGATCCGTATATGGGAACAGCGTTATAATTTTCTGAAGCCTTCACGAACGCTTACTAATATCAGGACTTATTCGAATGAAGAATTGAAAACACTACTGACGGTAGCGCTTTTAAATAAATATGGTTACAAGATCTCCCGTATCGACCAGATGGAGGCCGAACAGAGAAATAAAGCTGTATTGCAATTGCCGGATGAAGACGCGGGAAAGGAAGGTATCGTGAATGAATTGATCGGTTGCATGATTGAACTAAAGAACGTAGAATTTGAAGAGATACTGAACCGCGAACTCCTTCAAAGAGGATTCGAAGAAACCATTACCGGTTTAATTTTCTCGTTCCTGGAAAAAGTGGGTATACTATGGCAAACCAACCGGATCATACCATTGCAGGAACATATTGTATCTAATATCATCAGGCAGAAAATCGTTTGTGCAATTGAAGGGTTGATCCCTTCAAAAAAGAAAAATCCTTTATTTCTTTTATTTCTGCCTGAAGATGAACATCATGAAATGGGACTGTTGTATGTGTTTTACCTGTTGAGAAAAAAAAGTATTCCAGTACTTTATCTTGGCGCCAATGTTCCATTGAATGACCTGAAATACCTGTTCAACATAAAATCTCCTGAATATATTTACCTGCACCTGACTTCATTTTCCCGTCGGCATAACTTTCAGAAATATGTGAACACCTTAAGCCAAATGGCTGCCTCTTCAGCCATCCTTATGTCCGGAGCTATAATAAAACAAAATAAAGTGCTTCCGGAAAATGTAACTACGCTTTCCTCTTTTGAAGCCGTCCAGCTTTTTATTGACACACTTGAATGATTGTTTAAATATTTATTTTTTTATTTAAACAAAATTTTGTTTAAGTTTGTAATGCAAATGTTTAAACATAATGGATTATCAGGAATTCAACTGGCTGGTTTTGAATAATTCTGAAGGGCTGAAGCCCTTTGCCATCAACCTTACCAGGGATCATGAAGCAGCCCGGGATCTTTACCAGGAAACTATGTTCAAGGCTTTCGCCTACAGGAATAAATATGAACCGGGAACGAATATCAGGGCGTGGCTGTTCACGATCATGCGCAACATATTTATCAATGACTACCGGAAGCAATTGAGAAAAAAAGTGGTAATGGAGGAGAAAAAATACCTGACGCCTGTTTCAGTACTCTCACCCGACTTAACTGCAATAAAAGAAATTTATTCATTGATCAATGACTTACCGTTGATTTTCAGGACGGCCTGTCTTCTTTACCTGGAAGGTTATCAATACCAGGAAATCGCCGGTAAACTGAATGAGCCACTCGGTACAATAAAAAGCCGGATCCATTTCGCAAAAAAGAACTTACAAAAAAAGATTGTGCGTTGAAAAGAAAGGTCATCATCATCGGTGCAGGATTCGCAGGTTTATCCGCTGCAGCTTTTATGGCAAAGGCAGGCTGGGAGGTACTGGTCATCGAGAAAAATTCGACGGCCGGGGGCAGGGCTAAGCAATTGAAAGAAGAGGGTTTCACTTTTGACATGGGACCCAGCTGGTACTGGATGCCTGATGTATTTGAAAAATTCTTTGGTTGCTTTAATAAAAAAGTTGGAGATTATTATGAATTGAAAAGGCTTGATCCCTCCTATCGCATTTACTGGAAAGATGATGCTACCGATATTCCTGCAAACTATGAAGCTTTAAAAAATGTGCTTGAAAAAATAGAGCCGGGCAGTGGCAAACAACTCGATCGTTTTTTACAGGAAGCGGAATATAAATATGCTACAGGAATGCAGAAGCTGGTATATAAACCATCTCTTTCTGCTACAGAATTTTTAGATGCTGATCTTATCAGCGGCATATTTAAACTTGATGTTTTCACTTCTATAAAAAAGCACATAAGCAAATATTTTAAGCATCCT
>JBJMLW010000626.1:0-5855 GCA_045805105.1 Flavisolibacter sp.
ATCCGGCTGCGGGTCATTCTGGTTATTGAGCCTGTCGAGGTTTACAAGAGTTAGAATCGGTGTTCCCTGTTGTACAAGCGGAACATTGGTTACCTGTGCAGGCAGATATCTTTTTTGTCCAAGGCTTGGTTCTTCATAAACAATATCCAGTTTGAAATCGGTTGGCTCAAGCTGACCAAAGCCTACACTATAAACATTCTTCATCATCAGGCCCCATATCGGCAGGTTTGTCCGCTGTGAAGTAGCTTTTAATAATTTCAGGAAAAGAACTTTTGTTGTATTACCACTACTATCCGGTGGTACATCCTGGGAAAATTCTCCAACCTGGTAAACCTTTCCGTTATAGGTGTACTGGTAAGCAACACCAAGAACTTCATCGGGCTGCAATGGCTGATTCAGTGATAGGAAACCAATCTTTGGATTAAAATCAAAATCAGTAGGCTGAAGTTTTCTTGCAAATGTTTTTTCAAATTCCTGTATCGGCTGCATACCGGAACCAGCCAGGTTATTCAAAACACTTTGTGTTTGTGTAGAATTCCTTGTTCCCGGTGTATTCAACAATGTTTCATATAAAGTATTGGAACGGTTATCCGGGTATTCCGGTCCGGAGCCAATCCAGCTCGGATTAAACGGATGGCGTTCACCAAGATCCATGAATGCAACCACATCCCTTGTATCTGTTGTTGCACCGGTTCTGTTGGTTACCCAAACTTCAACACGAAGGATCTGTACATTCGAACGCACTACCGGGATATCCTTCATGGCAGCATTGTAATTCTTTCTGAAATACTGACCCATCAGGAAGTGCCTGTTCTCTTCATATTCATCTGCACGGATGTCGAACAATTGTGTTGCCGAACCACCCTGTAATCCTAACGACTGTCTTGCTGATCGCTGGTTTGCAAGTGCCCACGTAACATATAGTTTTCCGAATTGTAATTGTGTTTTAATTCCAAACAGCGACTGCGCACCAGGAATAAGTGTTCCTTTCGATGTGAAATTAATGTTACCCATCTGGAACTGCTTGAGGATCTCATCATCCTTACCATGATAATCCAGTTTCAGCTGGTTTTCAAAATCAAAGTTTGCGAGTGTATTATAATTGATGGGAAGTTTGATCTTATCACCAATAGTAGCATCTACCTGGAGTTGGGCATTCATGTTGAAATCAAACCCTCCTGTTTTCCTCGCCCGTTCAGGAAGTGTTGGATTTTTAATATTCTGTCCCTGGTAACCTGCCGCAATATCTACATAACCCGACGGCTTGATATCAACTTTTCCATTACCTGTGATCCTGTTCACCCAGTCTTTATTAAAACCGAATTTCGGTTTATAACTTCTCCGGTTGAGGTTTGTAAGGAGATTTGCCCGCTGACGGAAATAATCAGCTTCGTCTTTTTTTGCCTGGAGGTTCAGGAACTCCTGTTGTGTAAAAGTGGCAGGTGTGCGATAGTACTGGTTCCCGACTTTTTCTATGATGTAATACTGTTTCGTCTTGGGATCATATTCAACTTTCTTTGAAAGGTAAGATGTATCACGAAGGTCAAATGAATTGCGGTTGGGATAAGTATAAGGATCACCGCGCCGGTCGTTGATCGGAAATCTTGATGTGTCCTGCGAATTCGGAATTGTATCGGTTTGCTGACCAGGGTGAAATGTAAAATCGTTCGCCCTGACATATAAGGCGGATAGCACGCAGAGGATTACCAGCGTACAAATTCTAATGGTAAATTTTGAAGCCAAGTCTAATTTTCTCTACAATCAATGGTTATGATGGATTTCAAAGGATCTGAAGCGATTTCTTGATCAGGAGTTCGACGCCAGCCCCCGGGTCGGCTTCCAGTACTTTCTGAATAGCCATATCAGCAGCTTGACGATTGATTCCCAATGCAATCAGAGCATTTAACGCATCAGATTGTAAAGTATTGCCTTTGGTTGTTGAAATATTTAATGATGACTCAATAGGATGTTTGGCCAGTTTGTCACGCAGTTCCACTACAATCCTTTCTGCTGTTTTTTTACCAATTCCCTTAATGCTTTCCAGCACCTTCACATTTCCCTGAACAATAGCCCTGCTGAGATCGTCTGGTTTCATGTAAGAAAGCATTACCCGCGCAGTATTCGAACCAATACCGGAAATGGCAATCAACTGAAGAAACATTTCCTTTTCCTGGGAATCAAAAAATCCATATAAAATATGGGCATCTTCCCTCACAATCAGGTGTGTGACCAGTGTACCTTCCTGCTGGTCCTGCAACCTGGAATAAGTATTCAGACTGATCTGTACTTCATATCCCACCCCATTCACATCAACATGAACATAGGACGGTGTTTTCTTTACAAATTTGCCCCGTAAAAAAGCAATCATAGTGGGCGAATATACCTAAGGAATACAGAATAACGAATATCGAATATCGAATAACGAATATCGAACTGATGAACAAGTTTGAATTTTTGAAATTTGAATTATTAAGTAAAGGCCAAAAATTTGAAAATTCCATCTTTCAACATTCTAAAGATGATTTCAACTTCGTTATTCGATATTCGTTATTCAATCATCCCCGTCTTATCTTCGCAGCCTCTAATTATTGCCATGGTACAGAAGATCAACGCTGCCATTACAGCAGTAGGCGGATATGTTCCTGAAACAAAACTGACGAATGCCGACCTGGAAAAAATGGTGGAAACCAATGATGAATGGATCCGTACGCGAACCGGGATTGAAGAACGCAGAATATTGAAAGAACCAGGAAAAGGAACATCTGATCTTGCCGTTCCAGCTATCCAGCAATTGTGTGAAAAGAGGGGCATTTCTCCGCTGGAGATTGATTGTATTATCTGCGCTACTGTTACACCCGATATGGTTTTCCCGGCAACAGCCAACATTATTGCAGATAAGCTAGGGGCAAAAAATGCCTGGGGCTTCGACCTCGGTGCCGCCTGCTCAGGATTTTTATATGCGCTTACAACCGGCGCCGCACTGATTGAAAGCAGGCGATACAAAAAGGTTGTTGTTGTAGGTGCCGATAAAATGAGTGCCATTGTAGATTACAGCGACAGACAGACATGCATCATTTTCGGGGATGGTGCCGGAGCTGTTTTACTCGAACCTAATACCGAAGGCTTCGGAGTGCTGGACAGTATTTTAAGAAGCGATGGAAGCGGAAAGGCTTACCTCCACATGAAGGCAGGTGGTTCTGTTAAACCGGCAACAGCAGAAACAGTAGCCAACAAAGAGCATTATGTTTACCAGGAGGGACAGGCAGTTTTCAAATTTGCTGTGAAGGGGATGGCAGATGTAAGTGCAGAATTGCTTGAAAGAAATAAACTTACCGGTGAAGACATTGCGTGGCTTGTACCACACCAGGCAAATAAAAGAATCATTGATGCAACAGCCGATCGTATGGGCCTTTCGCACGATAAAGTGATGCTGAACATCCAGCGTTATGGAAACACAACTGCAGCTACAATACCATTGTGTTTGTGGGAATGGAAACACCAGCTGAATAAGGGTGAAAACATTGTGCTTGCAGCCTTTGGTGGCGGATTTACCTGGGGAGCAACGCTGGTGAAATGGGCTTATTGAAAATGAATATTTATTGGTGAATTGAAAATTGAGAATTTTATAAGTTGTTTGATTTTTATAATAATTTACGCATGTAACAATAGTGTAAAACAGAAAAAGCAATCCTCGGATATAACTGTTATTCATCCTGTTGATTCAACATCTAAATTACTTATGCCTGGATCTTCGATACCGTCGCCAATCGAACTCATTCCCCATATGAACAGCGAACTGCTGAAATTGAAAAAAATGTAAGGTTAAATGATTCAGTCTTTTACGTTTTGTATTCTGTGAACACATCCGTTAACAGGACAGAATATCTTCTTTCGTTTATAAATAACAGGGCACAAAAAGAGGTAATGATCAGTGAGGGTGCCGATGCAGATTTATCTATTCCACACTATGATTTTACAGAATACAAATCATCTAATGACACTTTGTATGAAGTCTTTCATTATGACCAGACTGTAAAATATCCTGAAAAGGTATTAACAAAGGATGGACAATTTAAAGAAGGTTCAGATTTTGAAAACGTAGATATTAAAACCGATACTACACATGTAAGGATTCGCATTTTGCACAATGGTTTCATCGTTCATGATACCATCAAATAAACGGGACAGGCATTGCGGCCCATCCCGAGTGTTGACAACAAATCAGCATATAGCTGAACATCTTGCTGGCATTAAATAAACCATGATTATTTCACCTGAAAAACATCTTCAATAAATTTTACTCTTCGCTTTAGGAACCAGTAGCTCATTTGTTTTTAAAGAATGCGGGTATCGGTCAATTTTCTTTTCAATTGTATACCCATTATTCCGTCAATGGGTAACAATTACATGAATAAATTTTAGGGTCGATTTTCAATCCCGATCCTTAGAGCATTAATAACACACAGACCTCACGAATGCGATGAACGCAATTGGTGTAGTTATGTGGTGTCATGGCAATAAGTTAATCCGGGGCAGTCATGGGGTGCAACATTCCATAGTGAAGATCGTGCAGTGTATTACAAGAGGTAGTTATAAAAATAGCCAATTATATGCGAATTGATGTTGATGAGTAGAAATTTAAATTTAATCAGGTAAATGACAACTTTTTCTTCCTGCTAAATATGATGAAGTCCGTACCGGGAATTTTTTCTATACCAGCCTGGCGCAGCATGTTAACCAATTGTCCGCGATGGTAGGTACCATGATTAAATAAATGAAGCAACATTTGATAAACAGGCTGCTTGAATTGTTCCTTTTTTGAATTCTGATAATGAAATACATGTTGAAACACATGCTCCTGGGAAGTTGATACCCATTGCTGCCATTGCCTGTTCTGGTGAATAAGTCCGGCAGAAGCATCTTTCATATTGCCGGTAAAATCCTCGCTGGGAATGACAATACGTTCCTGGAGTTTTAAACGTTGCCACCAGATGCTCTCTGCATCCCATACATGAATGACAGTTTTAAAAAGGCTGCTGAAACTGCTGGGCAATTCCATTTTCTGTTTTTCTTCAGGCAGTTCTTCAATAACTGATAACAATAACTGGTTCGCCCAGATATTATAATCTGCAAGTTGTACAAGGATCTCTTTCATGAATTGGTGATTTAACTCATTCATGCAGCATCGTTAATTTCGGATACATTTGAAGTGTTTCCGGCACAATTAACAAAAACCATTACATCTTATGGATAAAAGTTTTACACCGTCTGGATTTGGGTCTACGGCTATACATGGTGGCCACGATCAGGATCCCCGTTATGCTCACCAGGTTCCCATCTATGCTTCGAGTACTTATGTTTACGATACGGCCGAACAGGGAATGAAAAGATTCAGTGGAAAGGAACCTGGATACATTTATTCCCGATGGGGCAACCCAACCATAACCGAGGCGGAACAGAAAATAGCAGCACTGGAAAGTTTTGGTGGTTTGCCGGAAGTAAAAGGTATTCTTCATGGATCAGGAATGGCAGCCATCACCACGTTATTTTTATCGACGCTTAAAAGTGGTGATAAGGTTTTAACCCACTTCTCACTTTACGGTGGTACGGAGGAACTTTTACAGAACATACTCCCGGGTCTCGGTATAGAGGCAATTGTAGTAGATCTAAGACAACTGGATAAAGTTGAAGACATTATTAAAAAGGATAAAAACATCCGGATGCTTTACCTCGAAACTCCGGCCAATCCAACCATTCAGTGTGTTGACCTGATTGAGCTTTCAAGAATTGGAAAAGCGCACCAGCTGATGGTTGCCTGTGATAATACTTTTGCAACGCCATACCTTCAACATCCA
>JBJMLW010000627.1:0-2824 GCA_045805105.1 Flavisolibacter sp.
CTTATCGGCAAGTGTTACAAAATTTGGTTGTGGATGGTCTGTCGATGAAATCATTCTCGCCATTCTTCTATCACCATGCTGGCACATTACGAGATGGCCTTCCCTGTCTAATAATAAACCATTGCTGCCCATTTCACCCCCTCTTTCAACAGAACTGGTATAACCCGATGGTTTCAGGTAAATTTCTTTTCCTTTTGCCGCTGTCCATTTATAAATGGTGTTTTGTGGTACATCGGAAAAAAGAAGCATCTTTTGTTTTTCCATCCACAGGGGCCCTTCGCTCCAGCTAAATCCTTCCGCAATGATTTCTGCCTTTGCACCGGGTGAAAGAAGCTGGTTAATCGAACTGTCGTAACGTTCAATCATACCAACTGTTTTGTAGTTGCTTTGACCATGGCTGGTCATCAATAGGAACAGTGAACAAGCTGTGAGAATTTTTTTCATGTTTTAATAACACCCCATATCCCGCTGTTTTCCCTGTATCAGAAAGTTATCAATCGTGTGATTGAGGTGGATTTATTAGTTTGCAAATAATGATTATTCTAAAGAGCTATTGTGCTTAAAAATACAATTGCCTGAGTTCCGTTGAGAAGATAGGTTTTAATGCAAATCTCTTGTCACTTCACAACCTGACCCACCTTGCAGCACATCTAAATCAGCACCCAAATGCGCCTGTTGCACATGATCAATATACAGTTTGACATAACCCCTTGTTGCAATTGGTTGCGGCGCTACCCAGGCAGCCTTCCGATTTTGTAATTCATCATCAGTGATATCCAAATGTAATCTTCTGTTCTCTACGTCCAGCTCAATCATATCACCATCCTTTACCAAAGCCAGTGTTCCTCCGATTGCTGCTTCCGGTGAAACATGCAGAATGACGGTACCTGCAGCAGTGCCACTCATCCGGCCATCAGAAATGCGGATCATATCCCTTACACCTTTGCGAAGTATTTTTTCGGGCAAATCAACATTCCCTACCTCCGGCATCCCGGGGTAACCTACAGGTCCTACATTTTTTAAAACAATGACACAGGTTTCATCAATATCGAGATCAGGATTGTCAATTCTTTCATGATAATCTTCCATGGTTTCAAAAACCACTGCACGTCCGCGGTGCTGCATCAATTCCTGCGTGGCGGCAGACGGTTTAATGACGGCTCCATTTTCGCATAAATTCCCTTTGAGAATAGCAATACCGGCATTTTCCTGCAGGGGTTCGTCAATAGTTGCAATCACATCCTGGTTATAACAAACAGGCGTATTGTTATTCTCTCCAATGGTTTTCCCATTGACAGTGATGGAGCTGCTGTGCAAATATTTTTTCAATTCTTTTATCACCACCGGTAGTCCACCGGCGTAAAAAAAGTCTTCCATCAGGTATTTACCTGAAGGTTTAAGATTTACGAGAAGAGGAATTTTACTTCCTATCCTGTCAAAATCTTCAAGCTTTAATTCAATCCCGATTCTTGCAGCGATAGCAATGAGATGAATAATGAAATTTGTAGACCCGCCAACAGCAGCATTTACAATAATTGAGTTTTCAAATGCCTCCCTTGTAAGAATTTTAGAAAGCTTCAGGTTTTCTTTCACCATTTCAACTATTCGTCTTCCCGAAAGTTGAGCCAATAATTTTTTTCTTGAATCCACAGCAGGAATGGCGGCTGCACCAGGCAATGTTAATCCAAGAGCTTCCACCATGCAAGCCATGGTTGATGCGGTTCCCATGGTCATGCAATGTCCTGCACTTCTTGCTACACCAATTTCTGCTTCCAGGATATCTTCTGCTGAATAGTTTTCTACCAGTGTTTTCTCTTTCACCATCCAGTTAAATGTACCTGATCCCAAACACTCTCCTTTAAATCGTCCATTGAGCATGGCCCCACCCGGAACAACAATAGTAGGCAGATCAACACTGCACGCACCCATCAATGTTGAAGGTGTTGTTTTATCGCATCCTGTCAGTAGCACCACGCCATCAATGGGATTGGCCCGGATGGTTTCTTCTGTATCCATTGCAGCCAGATTGCGGAACAGCATGGTAGTAGGCCGCATAATGGTTTCACCTAAAGAGGTAACAGGAAACTCTAATGGAAAGCCGCCTGCATCAATTACGCCTCTTTTTACCACTTCTGCAAAATCCCTCAAATGTCCGTTACAGGGAGTCAGTTCACTCCATGTATTGCAAATACCAATGACAGGTCTTCCCCTGAAATAATCATCTGGATAGCCCTGGTTGCGAAGCCAGGAACGATGAACAAATCCCATTTTATCGTCTTTGCCAAACCATTCGGAACTGCGAAGACCGTTACCGTTTCCTGAAAATGTATGCTTGATCGTTTCTTTCATTGTGGTCCCTTACTTACTATACCATAACATTCATGTGTTCAAACCCTGTTTATTATTCTTTCATTTATGTATTGGAACATCTGCCAGGGCCGTTTTTCAACTGCCTTGCCTGCTCTTTTACCTTGATGACCGGGATTTCAATAGCGTATATAACGGTACAGATAATTGTTCGTAAAATAACCCAAAAATAAAAGCAAAAAACATGCGCATCGTGTTCATACACGCAGCAACCCGATTGATATTCTTTCTCACGATAGCGAGCGTTTATTTTAAGCAGTTAATAGCAAACCGTTATAATCCACCGTTATACAAAGTATCTTTCCTTCTCAATAAAAACTTCCAATAAAATACAGCGAAGGATATTGAACAAGTGCATACGCTTTTATTAGTAATATCGCTGAAGAATCAGGAACACAGAAACTAACGGCTGCATGAATCAATACTTTTTAAAAAAAGAATGTAAAGAGCTTCATGC
>JBJMLW010000628.1:0-2895 GCA_045805105.1 Flavisolibacter sp.
AAAAAACAAAAAACATCAACATCAGCAAGACGAATATCAAAAATGCAAAGAAAGGAATTGATTATAGTTATGGGGCAACGGAAAGTGCAGTGAAGGTGATGAATGATCAGTAAGTACTATTTTTTAAGCATGCGTCTCGCATAAAAAATATCACAAAGCATGAAGCGTTTTCTATTTATTGTATTATTATTTTCATCATTACACTCTTTCACACAGAACTGGTCAGAACGATTAGCGAATACCGCTATACATATGTGGCCTGATTCGTTTTTGCTGGAAGGCGACAAAGCCGCGAAGTGGAGGTATGACCAGGGAGTGATATTAAAAGGCATGGAAGGGATCTGGAGAGCTACGGGAGATCAGAAATGGTTCGACTATATCCGCAAAAGCATGGATGTATATGTTCAGGAAGATGGAAGCATAAGAGGCTACAGGCACGATGAATATAATATCGACCATGTTAACAATGGAAGGGTTTTACTTTTTCTTTACCAGGAAACAGGAAAAGAAAAATACAGAAAGGCCGCGCAGTTATTGCGGGGACAATTAATAACACATCCACGTACTTCGGAAGGAGGCTTCTGGCATAAAAAAATTTATCCCTCACAAATGTGGCTGGATGGTTTATACATGGGAGAACCATTCTATTCTGAATACGCAAAACTTTTCCAGGAGGATACAACATTCAATGACATTGCACGGCAGTTCATATTAATGGAACGTCATGCAAGAGATCCTAAATCAGGATTGCTGTACCATGGCTGGGATGAATCAAAACAACAGAAATGGGCAGATAAAACAACCGGGCGATCACCACATGTTTGGGGAAGAGCGATGGGGTGGTATGGCATGGCCATGGTAGATGTGCTTGACAATTTTCCGCTGAAGCATCCGGGTAGAGATTCAATCATTAAAATACTCAACCGGTTTGCAAAAGCTGTTGTTGCGGTGCAGGATGCAAAAACAGGTTTATGGTTTGATATTCTCGACAAGCCAAAAGAACCAAAAAATTATTTCGAAGCATCTGCTTCGTCGATGTTCGTGTACACCTTAGCGAAAGCCGTTCGCAAAGGATACATTCCTGCATCTTATTTGGCATATGCAAAAAAGGGATACGCGGGAATTCTCAAACAATTTATCAAAACCGAAAACGGACAGGTGAATCTTTATGGCACTGTAAGTGTTTCAGGGTTGGGTGGTACTCCTTATCGTGATGGCAGTTTTGAATACTATGTGAGTGAACCTGTAATAGTAAATGATCCAAAGGGAATGGGCGCATTTATTCATGCAGCAGTGGAGATGGAAATGGCGCAAGGAAAAAATTCAAAGTTCAAAGTTCAAAATTTGCAGGCGGGTATCATAACCGTTGATCAGTCGGGGAAGGGTGATTTCAAATCGATACAATCTGCTCTGAATAGTTTAAGTAATTCTGCATTCTCAACACGAACCATTTTTATTAAGAATGGTGTGTATGATGAGAAGATCTATATTGAAAAGAACAATATTGTTTTGCTCGGAGAGAGCAGGGAAAAGACCATCATCACGCAGGCTATTGCCAGGGATGAATGGCGCTGCGGTCATACGGATGACTGGGGTGTTGCCACATTAAATGTTGATGGAGATGATGTCACGCTTCAAAATCTTACCATTACCAATTCATTTGGTTTTGACTGGAAGGAAGATATAACCATCATTTGTCCTTCTGATACTGCCAGTGGAAAAAAACTTCTTACGAAGACAGGTCACCAGATGGCCTTGCGTACATTGAATGGAAACAGGCTGAAGGCGATCAACTGTCACTTCAAATCATTTGGCGGAGATACGGTGAGTCCATGGGATGTAAGAAATGGTATGTTTTATTTCAAAGACTGCATCATGGAAGGTGGCGTTGATTTTTATTGTCCGCGCGGTTGGGCATGGGCAGAAAACTGTCGTTTCATTTCTCATTCCGGTCCTGCCGCCATCTGGCATGATGGTTCTGCCAATCCCGACTCAAAAACTATTTTAAAAAACTGTTCCTTCGAAGGTTTCGATGGTTTCAACCTGGGACGTTATCACCGCGATGCTCAATTCTATCTTATCGGTTGCAGGTTCGCCAGGAATATGGCTGACCGCGATATTTATCTTGTTCCAACCAACAACATCATTCAATGGGGAAGAAGAGTTTATTATTATGATTGTCACCGTGACGGTGGTGATTATGCCTGGCATGCGAATAATTTACCATCGCCATTAACTGCAGACCAGGTAACAGTTCTGTGGTTGTTCAATGGCAGGTGGAATCCTGTTTTCAATGATCATACAGCATTGAAGACAGATCAACATTAAACCAACTGAATACAAACAAAAAGATTATGATACTGTCAGCTTACACTTTAAAGAATATAGATCATCCTTCCGTTAGCAAGCCGGCGGATTCTGTATTTCAGTTACCTGAAAAACTGCTGCAATTTGGTACAGGTGTTTTATTGCGAGGGCTTCCGGATTATTTTATAGAAAAGGCTAACCGCCAGGGAATATTCAATGGAAGAATTGTTGTAGTGAAATCAACAAGCCAGGGCGGCACTTCCGATTTTGAAAAGCAGGATGGATTATACACGATACATGTGAGAGGTATTGAGGACGGCAAGAAGATTGAAGAGAATCTGATCAATTCATCAATTAGCCGCGTATTAAATGCGCAGGATGAATGGAGATTGGTACTGGAATGTGCGCATGATCACAACATGTCGATCATTGTTTCCAATACAACTGAAGTGGGTATTCAGCTGGTGAAAGAAGATATCCGTAATTCTCCACCAAAATCATTTCCCGGAAAACTTCTTGCTTTTTTATACGAGCGCTTTAATGCCTTCAGTGGCAGCGAGCAAAGTGGTATGGTGATCATTCCAACAG
>JBJMLW010000629.1:0-13387 GCA_045805105.1 Flavisolibacter sp.
CAATAGTTTGAAAGTCATTTTGATTTGTTAGCAAGATCAATTGTTCTGCTCATCAAAAAAGTTGATCAGGCGTTCAGTTCATCAGAAGTGAAACAAACAGTTCATTCAAATGATTTTCGATTAAGTTTTTATAATTTATCCGCTGACAAAGTAAGGCAGCTGGGAGAGATAACAAAGGACAACGGCATCAGCTGGTCAACGGAATATGACCTCGAATACAGAAGGAAGAAAAGATAATGTGAATCGTCACTCGCGAATGATCTTACGAAGCTGACAACTCCGAAGCGTTTTTCGGGTTTTCCATTGACGATTGACGATTCACGGATTCACATTCACATTCACCATTCACCATTCACGATAAAAATTATCCATCATGTCATTTAAAAACGTAATCAGCTGGTTTGAAATTCCCGCAACCGACCTTGCACGCGCACAAAAATTCTATGAAACTATATTCGAAACGCAACTCATTGCAATGGATACACCAAACTTCAGGATGCGTATGTTTCCCGTTGAAGACCCGATGAATGGGATCGGTGGTGCTATTAGTTTTGCAGAAGGATTTTATAAACCTTCTACCACCGATGGCCCGCTTATTTATTTGAATGCCAATCCGGATGTACAGGCCATACTCGATAGAATTGAAAAAGCAGGCGGAAAAATTACGGTTCCGAAAACTATGATATCACCCGAACATGGTTATATGGCAGTGTTCATTGACAGTGAAGGAAACCGGATGGCACTACATAGTGTTCCCCAGACTAATTCCTGATAGTCGATTTAATTTCATGCAATACTTTTTCAATGCGCTGTTTCAATGTATTGTAGTCGGTATATCCCTGAGCAAGAAGAAAAAATTTTGAATCTGTTACCTGCATGAGCACACATGGAAACCCTGTCACCTTCAATTGCTTCACCAGGGCAAAATCGTAATATGCTTTTTCCCGGTATTCTTCACTTTTTAGTTTGGTGTAAAATTCTTCAGCAGGAATGTGATATTTTTCTACCAGGTGACGGTAAGACTCATCATCTGTAAGGTCACGGCCCTCAAAATTCAATGCATACTGAAGGTCGCTTGCAATGAATACTGCATTATTAGGATAATACTCTTTGAAAATACAAAGTGCAATCGCAGACTTTGTCGAATCCGGATACCAGTCAGTTTCATCAGGATGAAATACGTGCCAGAGAAAATCTTCACCAAATTTTATACCTGTCAGTTCTTCTACTCTTTTATATGCAGTCTGAATGTATCGCGCCATAGGTGCAAAATGATGTGGTTCTTCAGGAATGATCATTCCTCCTGATAATACATCAAAGGCAAGTTTTCCTGAATATTCCTTTGCGATTTGTGTAATTACCGGGCTGAATCCATAGCACCAGCCGCAATAAGCATCGTAGCAGTAATATATTGTCGGCTGAATTGTGCGTATAACTTCACTCATGACATTTACTTGAAACCAGGTTTAATACAAAATACTTGCCCCATTCATATTCACCTTTATCTCTTTATGTTTTGGATTGCACTCATCGGAGAAAAGGTTAATGAGCTTCGAGCCAATTATCGCCAACTCCTACCTCTGCAACAACCGGAACACCGTTCGGCAGCGTCATTGCCGACTGCATGCAATCCAGGATCATTGGTTTGAGCTGATCAACTTCTTCCTTACGTGCGTCAAACACTAATTCATCATGAACCTGAAGGATCATTTTTGAAGCAAGCTTTTTTTCCTTCAGCGCCCGCTGCACTTTCACCATTGCAAGCTTGATCATATCAGCTGCTGTTCCCTGTATTGGTGAATTGATTGCATTTCTCTCTGCATAACCACGAACCGTAAAATTCCCGGAATTGATATCCCTCAGCCATCGCTTCCTTCCCATAACAGTCTGCACATATCCATGTTCCCTGCAATAGTTGATCATACTATCCATATAACGTGTAATGCCGGCAAATTCTTTTTTATAATTATCAATGATGGTCTTTGCTTCCGTACGACTAATGCCAAGATTCTCTGCAAGTCCAAAGGCCCCTTGGCCATAAATGATTCCGAAATTCACACTCTTTGCTTTCCGCCTCATTTCTTTGGTTACTGCTTCCTCTTCAACGCCATATACTTTTGCAGCAGTGGCAGTATGCACATCCCTGTTCTGCCTGAACGCTTCACACATAACCGGATCGCCGCTAATTGCTGCAACAATGCGCAATTCTATCTGAGAATAATCAGCACTTACCAGAATGTGTTTATCATCACGTGGAATAAATGCTTTCCTGATTTCTCTGCCGCGGTCAGTACGGATGGGAATATTCTGAAGGTTTGGATTATTGCTTGCAAGTCTTCCTGTAACAGCTACTGCCTGGCCATATGTAGTATGCACCCTGCCGGTTTTTTTGTTGATGAGAAGTGGTAGTGCATCAACATATGTTGATTTGAGCTTGGTATATTCCCTGTATGCAAGAATATTGTCTGCTACAGGATGCAAAACAGCCAGTTTCCGCAGTACATCTTCACCTGTTGCATACTGACCAGTTTTTGTTTTCCTTGCTTTTGGATCAAGTTTCAATTTTTCAAAAAGCACTTCTCCCAACTGCTTTGGAGATCCAAGATTAAAACGCACGGCAGCAGATTCATAAACCTGTTCTTCATGAACACGTGCCTCAATTTCAAGCACCCTCGAATATTCACTTAAAAATTCCGTGTCAATTTTTACGCCTTCAAATTCCATTTCCATGAGAACAGTTACCAGCGGGTTTTCAACTTCATTGAAAACATGATCAACCTCGCATTGTTTCATTTTCGGAATAAATATTTCCTTGAACTGAAGTGTTACATCCGCATCTTCTGCTGCATAATCTTTTACCTTTTCAATATCAATATCTTTCATGCAAAGTTGATTGCGGCCTTTCTTTCCCAATAGTTCTTCTATATGTATTGGCTCATAGTTGAGATATTTTGCGCTAAGCCAGTCCATATTACTTTTACCATCAGGTTCAATCAGGTAATGAGCCAGCATGGTATCGAAAAATTTTCCTTTCAGCTCAACGCCGTACCATTTCAACATCAGTAAATCGTATTTGATGTTATGACCAACCCATGTTATTGCAGGGTCATTGAATAAATCTGCAAAACGGGAAAGAATGCGTTTTGTTTCTTCAACGTCATCGCAAGGAACAGGAACATACCATGCCTGGTGTGGCTTTACAGAAAAACTAACGCCAACAAGATCTGCATCATTCGCATCGATCGCTGTAGTTTCTGTGTCGAAAGATATTTCTTTGAATTTTTTTAGTGTATCAACCAGCATTTTGAACTCCATATCGCTTTGTACGAGTTCATATTCGTGAGATGTATTTCCTATATTTTTTCCAGGTTGTACTACAGAAATTACTTCAGGTTCATCAACAGAGTCTACGATGCGACTGAAAAGATCGGCCTGTACACCAGTTGCTGGCTTCGCTGGTGTTCCATTACCGGATGGTGTATCCTCGCCAAGAAGTCGTTTAGAAATTGTTTTAAATTCAAGCTCATTAAAAACTTCTTTCAGCAAATCTTTGTTCCAGTCACGTACAAGGAAATCTTCTTCATGGAAGTCAACAGGAACAGATGTAATGATCGTTGCCAGTTTTTTTGAAAGTACTGCATCCTGTTTTCCCTTTTTTATTTTTTCTCCTAATGCCCCTTTGATGTTGTCTGCATTTGCTAAAACATTTTCGAGTGTTTTATATTCAGTCAGCAGTTTGCATGCAGTTTTTTGTCCTACACCAACAATACCCGGAATATTATCTACTGCATCACCCATGAGCCCGAGAATATCAATTACCTGGTCAACTGAATCGATACACCATTTTTCACAAACTTCTTTCGGTCCCATAATTTCAACTTCACCACCCTGGTAACCGGGTTTATAAATTTTTACTTTTTCACTTACAAGTTGCCCGTAGTCTTTGTCAGGCGTAACCATATAAACTTCATATCCCAGTTTTTCAGCCTGTTTGCTAAGCGTGCCTATAACATCATCAGCTTCATATCCGTCACTTTCAATGATAGAAATATTCAGTCCGCGGATAATTTTTTTTATGTCAGGTATCGCCATCATCAGGTCTTCAGGTGCTTCCTGGCGATTGGCTTTGTACTGTTCGAAATCTGTGTGGCGTTCAGTCGGTGCCTCAGTATCAAAACATACAGCCATATGAGTAGGCTTCTGGTTGTTGATCAATTCAACTATAGTATTGGTAAACCCGAACTGGGCATTTGTATTTTTTCCTTTTGAAGTGATCCTCGGATTCCGGATCAGCGCATAATACGCCCTGAAAATAAGGGCCATCGCATCCAGGAGAAACAATTTTTTGTTCATGGTCACGAAGGTAAAAAAAGTCGACAGTCCGCAGTCCACAGTTCACAGAACATTTGCTTTATTAATACAGCTCTCATGGATCAACATATCCTTGGTGTTTGGTCCGTCACCTGTAGACTGTGAATGTCGACTGCCGAAACATAAAAAAACCCCGCACAAGCGGGGTTGTAATAGAAAGGATGGGTTAGTAAAAAATCAGTATAGGTGGATGTTAGTTTTGAAACTGTGAAGTCTGCACATCATTTTTCACCTGCGTTTTATTCAGGTATTGTTCCGGGTTGGTAACCAGAACGGTTCCTTTAGAAGCAGCAGTTGAACTTTTGGGTGAGGGAGCAGGCTGTGTGTTACTGTCTTTGTGAATGAAATTCAGATATAGTGCGAAGAACAATAGATTGAATGCAAAAAAATTCAATATACGTGAGACACGCTTTTTCATAAGACTGGATTTGTTTGGAACAACAAAATATAAATCGGATTTTTTAAAAGCAAACCTACTTGCAATTATTTTCAGAAAACGCATCAAATTGCGTAAAAGCCTCTCGTATATTTACGAGTTTATAGCTTAAAACCCGCTACCATGGCCTATTACAGAAGATTCGAATATAAAAATCATCACATGTTTCGGTTTTACATGGTGGTGAAAATACCTGTAAATTTCGCGCAAAGAAGCAGAGAACGCAGATGAAGGCTATTAGAAAAAGCTATTAGAAAAAATAGACAAGAAGATGCTTCTCATTTATACTTATACCTGCCGGCATTTCCGTGTGAACTATGCGAGAGCAAATGATCGCACAGAGAAAACAGAGTACATCAGTAGAAGCTGATATATCTTGTTTTTAGACAACAGAAGATGCTCTCTTTTTACTCTTTTAACCTCTTAGCCTTACTTCATCATTTCCAGTTTCTTCTGAAGAGAAAACATTTCATCCCTCAACCTTGCAGCTTCCATAAAATCCAGATCGCGTGCAGCTTTTTCCATATCTTTTTTTGTGCGGGAAATTATTTTTTCAAGCTGCGGTATGGTTGTGTATTCTTCACCATCTTCTGCAGCCTTTGTAACAATTTCTTCTACTGCAAAAGGTGATTCCGGATCATAACCCTTAATGTCTAATACAGAGGTCTGAGCCATCACCTGTTCAACAGATTTCTTTACTGTTGTAGGTGTGATCTTATGTTCAATATTATAAGCAACCTGTTTTTCTCTTCTCCTGTTTGTTTCATCAATAGTACGCTGCATGCTTTCAGTCATTGTATCAGCATAAAAGATCACCAGGCCGTCTACATTCCTTGCTGCCCGACCTGCAGTCTGGGTCAATGATCTTTCATTTCTTAAAAAGCCTTCTTTATCAGCATCAAGAATGGCAACGAGTGACACTTCCGGAAGATCCAGTCCTTCGCGCAATAAGTTTACACCTACAAGAACATCAACTTTTCCCAACCGTAGATCACGCAAAATTTCAACTCTCTCCAAAGCATCAATGTCGCTATGGATATATTTGGAATTAATGTCAATCCTTTTCAGGTATTTATCCATCTCTTCTGCCATACGTTTTGTAAGTGTTGTAACCAGAACACGATCCCCTTTTTTTACACGTTTGTCGATTTCGTCAAGCAGGTCATCTATCTGGTTCACACTTGGCCTTACTTCTATTGGAGGTTCAAGTAGCCCCGTAGGTCTTACCACCTGTTCAACAACAACACCACCTGTTTGCTCCAGTTCATAATCTCCCGGCGTTGCACTCACATAAATTGTCTGATTCAGCAAATTTGAAAACTCGTGAAAGTTCAATGGACGATTATCCAGTGCAGAAGGCAGGCGGAACCCAAAATCCACAAGGGTCAGCTTCCTGCTGCGGTCACCCCCATACATACCACTAACCTGGGGAATCGTCTGATGACTTTCATCTATTACGCATAAAAAATCTTTTGGAAAATAATCGAGAAGGCAGAATGGACGGGTGCCTGGTCTTCCACTGTCAAAAAATCTTGAATAATTTTCAATGCCATTACAGAAACCAAGTTCACGGATCATTTCCAGGTCATATTCCACTCTTTCTTTCAGTCTCTGTGCTTCAATAAATTTTCCAGCTCCTTTAAAATATTCAACCTGCTGATGCATTTCATCCTGTATTTCGTACATCACATCATTGATAATGTTTTTTGGTGCAACGTACAGGTTGGCCGGGAAGATAGCAGCGTCATGAAGTTTTCCGATAAGCTTTCCCGTATTTACTTCAATGCTTTCAATTTCTTCTATCTCATCTCCAAAGAATGTAACTCGATATCCATAATCCACGTACGGAAGATTTATATCCACTGTATCCCCTTTAACACGAAATGTGCCCCGTGTAAATTCAATCGACGTCCTGTTGTATAAGGAATTCACCAGCGAATGAAGAAATCCCTGGCGGGAAATACTTTCACCTTTAGAGATTCTTACAATTCCGCTTTCATAATCGGTAGGATTTCCCATACCATAGATACAACTGACACTGGCCACTACAATAATATCCCGGCGTCCGGATAAAAGACTCGTCGTTGCACGTAAACGTAGCTTATCCAGTTCTTCATTGATGTTCAGATCCTTTTCAATGTAAGTATCTGTTGTAGGCATATACGCTTCGGGCTGATAATAATCATAATAGGAAACAAAATATTCCACTTTGTTATCTGGGAAGAATTCTTTGAACTCTGTATACAGCTGGGCAACCAGCGTTTTATTATGCGTAAGAACAAGTGTGGGTTTCTGAACCTGCTGGATTACATTGGCAACTGTAAATGTTTTTCCGGATCCTGTTACACCAAGCAGTACCTGGTGTGGCTCTCCCCTGTGAATTCCATCCGTTAATTCATGTATAGCCTGGGGCTGATCTCCGGCAGGCTGATAGGGTGATTCAATTCTGAAAGGCATACTGCAAAATTAAATGAAGGGCCATATTTTAAGGGACGACTCGAATTCAGACTCCCTGATAAATCGTTTTAGGTATTGTAAATCATGGTTTTACATATATGGCAAAATCTTTGACAAATAAAAGTGCTAACCTGTCAACTAATAAGCCGTCGGCCTCGTGGATGATCCAATTTTTCGAAAAATAAACTTTCAACCTACTGAACACCACCTGCAAGCCTGTTGATTTCAACAGGCTTCTTGTTTTTCACAGATTTGCGCGGATAATACAAGGATTCCATGAATTAGGTCGATTATAATGACTGTTCCTTCCTCCACCCACAACTCACTATTCATAATTTCTGCCTGGTAACCGTACTTATGCTCTGAAAAGAATTCTCAATATTCAATTCCCAATTTTCAATTTTCAAATAGAGTCCGTACCAGATATACATTCTCATTTTATTATCCGAAACGTTACTTGATTATTGAGCATTGATTATTGAATATTTCAGCATTTGGCAGCAAACATGTTTTTAAAGGATTAGATAATTTACAAACTGAATCTTCGCATAAAGTCGCGCGGCGCGTAGCTAACAGCGCGAAGCTTTCCTATAAAACAAATCCCGCTTCGGGAAGCGGGATTGTTATACTGATTAAGCGCCCTGTAATTCCTTGATCTTTTCGCGGATTTTCGTTTCCAGTTCGTCTGCCAGCTGCGGGTTGTCCTGCAAAAGGCTTTTTACCGCTTCACGTCCCTGTCCTAATTTATCACTATTGTAACTGAACCAGCTTCCGCTTTTCTGAACGATGCCCATTTCCACACCCATGTCCAGGATCTCCCCAATTTTGGAAATTCCTTCTCCGAATACAATATCGAATTCCGCGTTGCGGAAAGGAGGAGCAACTTTATTCTTTACCACTTTAACTTTCACCCTGTTTCCAATTGCTTCTTCGCCATCCTTGATCTGGCTCATGCGACGGATATCAAGACGCACAGAAGAATAAAATTTGAGTGCGTTACCACCAGTGGTTGTTTCCGGGTTCCCAAACATTACCCCGATTTTTTCACGAAGCTGGTTAATGAAAATACAGATCGTGTTGGTTTTTGAAATGGTAGCAGTCAGCTTTCGAAGTGCCTGCGACATCAGGCGGGCCTGGAGACCCATCTTGCTATCACCCATTTCACCTTCAAGTTCACCTTTAGGAACAAGTGCTGCTACCGAATCGATCACGACAACATCAAGTGCACCTGAAAGAATCAGCCGGTCTGCAATTTCCAATGCCTGTTCTCCATAATCCGGTTGTGAGATCAGAAGATTGTCAATATCTACTCCGAGTTTTTGAGCATAGATACTGTCAAATGCGTGTTCTGCATCTATAAAGGCGCACATACCACCTTTTTTCTGCGCTTCCGCAATTACATGAGTGGCAATGGTTGTTTTACCGGAACTTTCAGGACCGTAAATTTCAATGACACGGCCACGTGGTAAACCACCGATACCCAAAGCTGCATCAAGCCCGATAGAGCCAGTCGAAACCACGTCCATCGGTTCCTGCGACCTTTCATTCATCATCATGACACTGCCCTTGCCAAAGTCTTTGTCAATTTTGTCCATGGTTAGTTTTAGTGCTTTCAGTTTTTCAGAATTTGACATGTTGTTAATTTGAAGATGTTTAGAATGATGGCTCTAATTTAGGGTAATGCACATCAGTTCTTTAAAATTTTATTTGTTGGCGAAGCTAACGAATTTAGCAAAAGGTACGAAGAAAAAAATAATATATTTTGATTAAAAAACTGTGAAATGAATAGAAAATTCCCACGGTATTCGGGTGTCTTTCCCAGACGAATTTTACAAATTTTAATTATAGAAGTATTCGCTGTTGCAATAGCCTCAGTTTACACTCCCATGATAATGTATTTAGCAATTCAGCTGTTGTCCACATATTCTTTTGCCTGGATTTTACAGCTACCTTTACGGTATCTATATTTGTTGTAAATGCTCAACATGAAATATCTATTGCTGCTGTTGCTCTCTGGTATTAGTCTCGGATTAAATGCGCAGGACAAAGAAAAGTTACAGGCTGCCAAAGGCGTGGTATATGGAACCGTTTCCGAAGAAACTTCGCCTGTTACTCCCGACGACATCGGATCAAAGTTGCTGAATGACCAGTTTACGGGCCAGCTTAAAGGAAAAGTCGTTGAAGTATGCATGGCTGAAGGATGCTGGATACGACTTCAGAAAAAAGATGGGTCTTCCATGATGGTTCGCGCAAAAGATCATGCTTTTCTTATGCCTGAAAATATAGTTGGCAAAACAGTACTAGTTGAAGGAAGTGCCACTGTAAAAGAAGTTTCTGAAAGTATGAGAAAACATTATGCAGAAGATGCAGGCAAGACAAAAACTGAAATCGAAAAAATCAAGGGTGCGGAAAAAGACGTACAGTTTTCGGCCAAAGGTGTGAAAGTTTTAGACTGATTTGTTTTTCAGGAATAACAAAGCCTCCGTTTATAACGGGGCTTTGTACTATCACTGATGGCATGGGTTTTTTACTTTTTATTACGTGAAGATGAAACTCCCGATCTGGATGGTAGCTGGTTTCCTTGCATCATGCACCCTTCCTGAAGTAAAAGATATTCCCGCTGAACCTGTTTCACAGGACACATCACACCTCCAGGCAACAGGAACATATTCAGCTGCTGCAAAAACAGATCCTTTGCCGATTAAACAACCCAAACAGGTACCTGAACCCAAAGGAATTTACCATGGGCTATTAAAACTGAATGAAAACGTAGACCAGACAATTGCATTTTATCCTGACTACACATACCACCTCCAGGAGATATATCAGGTCAATAAAAAGGATAGCATTATTCTAACCAATGGTAACTGGTCACCCTCGGATGGATTTATCTGGCTTTATAAAGACCAGGTGGAAAGAGGACGCTATCAGTGGAAAGGAGATACACTTCAATACTATAACCCTTCTTCGAAGAAGGGAATAACGATGAACCCGGTTGCTGATATTATGGAGACCAAGACATGGCTTAAAAAGAAAAAAGAAGGAATTATTTTTTCAGGTGTTGGCAATGAACCCTTCTGGAGCATACAATATTTGCAGGATTCATTAGAATTTTCAATGGCAGACTGGTCACAGCCTGTTCATCTGAAAATAAACCAAACGTTAAGTACAGCCGATAGCATTTCCTATGTAGCGCAAAGCGACTCCAATCAACTTATCGTTACCGTTTACCCATATTTCTGCAGTGACGGCATGAGTGATTTTATATATAGGAATAAGATCAGGGTACAATTTAACAACCAGGTATACCATGGTTGTGGCGTTAAATTCCGCTGATCAGTCCCTTTCAGTCATTGCTTCTTTCCTTTCCTGTTCCAGCTCAGCTTCCTCTTCAGGATTCACAGTACTTTTTTCCTCACCTACCCTGGGTTCATTAAAAGAGCCCGACCGTTGTTCTGCTGCTTTTTGCTGGCTGGTGGTATTTTGCTTTTCTTCTTCGCGTGGATTTTTTTTATTGTCGTCCATAATATTTTTTTAATACTATAGAAAATTAAGGGCCAGACAAAATAGTATGGTGTAAAAATTGAAAACATGCGGCATGAAAAAGATTTTTCTGTCCTGCCTGTATTTTTTATCGGTACACATCAGCCATTCCCAATTAAACATAAGCTATCCATACCCCCTTCAATACATCTCATTGTTCATAGAGCACCAGAAAATAAACATGGCGTATATGGATGTCGAAGCGAAATCACCGAATGGTAAAACTGTAGTATTGCTTCATGGAAAAAATTTCAATGGCATTTATTGGGAAAGTGTCATATCAGCCTTAAGTGAAAAGGGATACCGTGTGATTATTCCCGACCAGGTAGGTTGGGGTATGTCTGACAAGCCCAACATTCATTATAGTTTTCACCTTCTTGCCCAAAACACACATCAGTTACTGGATTCTTTGAAAGTAAAAAGAATTTATCTGGTTGGTCATTCAATGGGAGGCATGCTGGCAATGAGATTCAGCTTAATGTACCCAGAAACTGTAGAAAAAATGGTTCTCGAAAACCCGATAGGGCTGGAAGATTATAAAACATTTGTTCCCTACCATACAACAGACCAGCAGTATGAATCTGAATTAAAAGCTACCTATGAGTCTATGAAAAAATACCAGCAGGGCTATTACCCGGAATGGAAGATAGAATATGAAAAATATGTACAGGCACAATTCCAGGCCATGCAATATCCGGATTTTAAAACTGCAACCTGGGCGAGCGCATTAACGTACCAGATGATTTATGAACAGCCTGTAATTTATGAAGCAGGTAATATTAAAACAAGAACACTCATTATCATTGGCCAGGAAGACCGCACCATTGTGGGAAAAAATTTATTGACACCTGATATTATTTCCGGTCATGGAAAATATCCCCAACTCGGGAAGGATTTACAAAAGAAAATCCGCAACTCGGAATTATTTCCCGTGAAAGGAGCCGGACATATACCTCATATCCAGACGCCGGAAATTTTTCTAAATAAAATAAAATCGTTTTTTGACAGTTCAGTTGTTACACCATAAATCTTATCCAGTAAAAAAAAAGCAGGCCTTCCGGCCTGCCATATTTTAGTCCCTGCGAACTGTAGTCGTTGTACGCCTGTCATCATCTTTCCTGCGAAGCCCCAAAAGGCCCAGTAAGCCCAGCAAACCTGCCAGACCCCATTTGCCATGGTCATCATTATCACGGTCATCATTAGCCGCAGTTGTTGTTGTTGTATTATCTGTTGTCTGCGCTGATACCGGTGTCGTTGTTGAAATAAAAAAAATAATGGCTAATGCACTGAAGAGTTTTGAAACTTTTTTCATGTTGTTGATTTTAGTTAATAATATCTGTGTATCAAACAATCATTATACCAACTGAAATGGCTCAGGTACATCTTTCCTGGTAACTCTTGTATCAGAAAGCTCATCATACACACTATGCAAGAGGTATTGTATTTGCATCTGTGCCGTATAATTTTTACGATGACAAAAAAAATCAGATCATCAATAACAACTCTGGCCCGTACCGGACTTATTTCGAAGGGAGTTGTGTATGTGATATTTGGTGCAATCACATTCATGGCTGCCTTTGAAATTGGAGGAAAATCAGATGAAGAAGCAAACCGCAAAGGAGTTTTCAGTTTTGTTCGGGAAGCACCTGCAGGCAAATATATTCTGGGAGCTCTTACCTTGGGGTTACTTTGTTATAGTTGCTGGAGAATGATTGAGGCATTCAGAAAACAAAAGGCGAAAGAAAATAACAAGGCAAAACGGGTACGATATTTCTTCAGCAGTCTTACATATGCATCAGTTGCATTTACTGCCGTTAAAATCATGGTGAAAGGAATGCAGCATTCATCAGACCAGAAGCAGGAACTTTCATCCCGGGTACTTCAACAACCATTTGGACAATGGCTACTTGCTGCCGGTGCCCTTATTCTTACAGGCACTGGATTATATCAGATGTGGTATGGGCTTTCAGAAAAATATAAAAAACATGCTGGATCTGTCAGCAATCAGAAAATTAATGGTAAACTTCTCTTGATATCAGGTAAACTTGGATATGTTGCGAGGGGAATTGTATGGTTACTCCTTTCATACCTGATGATGAAAGCTGCATTCCATTCCAATGCAGGCGAAGCTGGCGATACAGGGAAGGCATTTACTTTGGTTGAAAATAATTCGATGGGTTCATACATTCTTGCAGCGATAGGTATGGGGCTGATTTTATACGGCATCTTTACATTAATCCGTGCCCGATACGAAAATTTTGGATGATGGTTGTAGCCTTCCGTTAATAATGGTTAAAATATTCAGTCCTGACATTATTTCCCACAAATTCATTCTTATGAATTTATTTTACCTGGATCATAAATCAATGAAACAAAATTGAACAGGAATTTCCTATCTTCCCTCCTGCAACATCCAAAATGATTCAAATGAAAAAATTGCTTTTAATCGCTTTTCTTTTAACTGGTATTTTTTTCCAGTATTGTTCGTCATCAAAAAAAGCACACAAAACATCAACTCCGGCAATTACCTATACTAACCATGTACAATCGATAATTGCTACGAGTTGTTCGCCGTGTCAC
>JBJMLW010000630.1:0-2300 GCA_045805105.1 Flavisolibacter sp.
TAATTATAGTTGAATTTAAAGCACAGGAAATTTTTCACCCAGTGTGGGAATCTCAATTATTAAGTTATTTAAGAATGACAAAAAAGGAATTAGGTTATTTAATAAATTTTAATGTGCCCCTTATAAAAAATGGTATAAAGAGACTGGTTCTGACTTTGTGAATCTTTGTGTCTTTGTGCCTTTGTGGCAAAAAAAATATGAGCGAAACGAATATCATCAAACCCTACCTGAAACTTTCCGGACTGGAGCCACTCACCATCCGGCCGGAATCAAATTTTGTGAATGTGGGTGAGCGCACCAACGTAACGGGATCAAAAAAATTTGCGCGGCTCATCCGCGAGAATAAATATGAGGAAGCGCTGTCGGTTGCCAGGCAACAGGTGGAGAACGGCGCCCAGATCCTGGATGTTAATATGGATGATGCCCTTCTCGATGGTGTGAAGGCCATGACAACATACCTCAACCTGCTCCAGGCAGAACCAGACATTGCCCGCATTCCTATCATGATCGACTCATCAAAATTCGAAATCATTGAAGCAGGATTGAAATGTGTGCAGGGAAAATGCATCGTCAATTCGATTTCAATGAAGGAAGGTGAGAAGAAATTCATTGAACAGGCATTTATCTGCCAGGCGTATGGTGCTGCCGTTGTTGTGATGGCCTTTGATGAAAAAGGTCAGGCTGATACGCTTGAAAGAAGGGTTACAATCTGCGAGAAGGCTTATAAAATTCTTACCGAAGAAGTAGGTTTTGAACCACAGGATATCATTTTTGATCCCAACATTTTTGCAATTGCAACCGGCATAGAAGAACATAACAACTATGCAGTTGATTTTATTGAGGCTACGAAGATCATCAAAGGAAAAATGCCACTGGTTAAAGTAAGCGGCGGCGTAAGTAATGTTTCTTTTTCATTCAGGGGTAACGATCACGTGCGCGAAGCCATTCACGCTGTTTTTCTTTATCATGCCATCCGTGCAGGAATGGATATGGGTATAGTAAATGCCGGCCAGCTGGTAGTGTACGACCAGATAGAACCACAGTTAAAAGAACTGTGTGAAGATGTGATCCTCAACCGCCGCCCTGATGCAACTGAAAGGCTTGTGACCTTTGCTGAAAAAGTAAAGGGAAAGGGAAAGGAAGAAGAGAAAAAAGATGATGCATGGAGAAATACTTCAGTGGAAGAAAGACTGAAGCATGCTCTGGTGAATGGCATAACAGAATTTATTGATGCAGATACGGAAGAAGCCAGGAATAAATATCCAAAGCCGCTTGATGTTATCGAAGGTCCGTTGATGGCGGGCATGGATGTAGTTGGCGACCTTTTTGGAAGTGGAAAAATGTTTCTTCCGCAGGTGGTGAAGAGCGCCAGGGTAATGAAAAAATCGGTTGCCATTCTTACTCCTTATATAGAAGCTGAAAAAGAAGAACGCATGAAAGCGCATGCAGCAGCAGGAACAAAAAATAATGAAGCCGCTGGTGCAGCAAAGGTTCTAATGGCCACTGTGAAAGGTGATGTGCATGATATAGGTAAAAATATTGTTGGCGTTGTACTTGGGTGTAATGGCTATGAAGTAATTGACCTTGGTGTAATGGTACCAGCTGATAAAATTCTCGATACAGCACAGAAAGAAGGTGCTGATGTTATTGGCTTAAGCGGACTGATTACTCCATCGCTGGATGAAATGGTTCACATTGCACGTGAAATGAAGCGGAGAAATATGAAACAGCCGCTTCTTATTGGTGGTGCAACAACATCAAGAACACATACGGCTGTTCGCATAGCGCCAGAATATGATAATGGCGTGGTGCATGTGCTCGACGCTTCGCGTAGTGTTACCGTTGTCAGCAACCTGCTGAACAAAGAACAAAGAGAAAATTTTCTGCAGCAGACAGGAAAGGAATATGAGAATTTGAAAAATCAGTTTCTGAACAAGCAGAAACACAAGGTGATCATTCCATACGAAGAAGCAGTTGTAACGAAAGAATACTTCGACTGGAAAAATTATTCACCGGTAAAACCGGCAGTTGACGGCGTTAAGGTTTTGAAGGAATTTGATCTTGCTACCATTGCAAAGTATATCGACTGGGCTCCATTCTTTATTGGCTGGGAAATGCCAGGACGTTTTCCGGAAGTACTCACAGATAAAATATTTGGCGTTGAAGCTACCCGCCTTTATAATGATGCACAGAAGCTTGTAGAAAAAATTGTAAATGAGAAATGGTTTACCGCTGATGGTGTCATTGGCTTCTGGCCTGCGCAAAGCAATAACAGGGATACCATTATTTTACAAACATCA
>JBJMLW010000631.1:0-2470 GCA_045805105.1 Flavisolibacter sp.
CGGAATGAGCTGATCCCTGGAATAGCAACTGTACATGATTATCCATTTGAATCTCCTGGTTCTTGTGGGAGTCCACTGCACTCAGAAACCAGAAGTTACCATCATCGTCTAACTTTTGTACAGACATCGGTCTTACAGTCAAAGGAATACCATTGTTGGAACGAGTGCAGAAAAAACATGTGTTATTCTTCCCGGCCAATTCTTTTATTTTTTCAATGGCTTTTTTATCGCTAAGGTCTTCATGATTCTTTTCAGATTGTTGCTTATTTATACTATCCATAATGAACCTATTTTGATTAACAATTTTGTTTGATCGTGAACGATCAGCTGTTACTTATCCTTTTTCCATCCTTTTTCCATCCTTTTTCCATCCTTTTTGCATATTGGTATAAGACTTCTCCGAAACAGTTGACTTTTTCTTTGGGCGCGATGTTTTCTTCCTCGCATTGATGTTATTCACCAGTGAATTTTTAACACCCAGGCGGTTCTTTTTTTCACCGCCTTTGCTTGCCCCCTTTCGTCTGGCTTTTTTCACTATTGCCTTTGTCATATGAAAATGTAATCAAGGAACATGCCCATACCAGGATGTTTAATCAATTGTTTCTGATGCCCGCAATCATTGAACAAAAGGGATACAAAATGCAAATAGATGTGACGTGCTAACTATTGATTCTATAATAAAAGGTAATTCCTTCCCCGATCCTGCCAGTGTACATTTTTATCGGTGAAAGGCCACTTGAAACTCAGTGAGCAATGGATGCCTGATGATAGCTTTGTTTCATCATTCAACAAATATGAAAGCTGTAACAGAACGAAAAATCATTCGCTGGTTTCACATTATTGCCAGCATTCCCATTATGGGTTTTATCTATGGTCCTGTAAAAGATATCCCACGTGCCGCATTTGCCGTTCAATGGGTTATTTTTCCATTGGTTGTGATTTCCGGTTTGTGGTTATGGAAGGGGCATGGAGTGAGAAAATGGGTTCGTGCAGGAAAGTTAACCACGCAGGCAGGGAAGCACGGAGTTACACAGTGATCCCCTGTGCTTCTGTGCCAGCGTAGTTCAAGGGTGTTAGCTTTTTGGGAAATTCGGATTTGCTTTCACTTCTTCTATCTGGGCAATGTGTCTTTCTGTGTGACCCGTTAGAAAAAGAATCATCTGGTAACCATCAATCGTTCCAAATGGCAGTTGCTGATAGCGGTTTCGAAGATCCTCATCTGTTTTTTTGATGTAATCAATGTGGCTGTCTCTTTTATCAACAAATTCTTTTACGGTGTTTTCGTGTGAACCAAATTTGCCGGTAGGTTTAAAAGCTTCCTGTGTTTTCACTTTATTCGTGCGGTTAATCATCATGGCCCATACCTGGTCGTCTGTAAATTTTACTTCGCTACGCTTTGATGGGTCGGGAGTCTGTTTCAATACTTCTTCAAACATTCCATAGATCAGGCTTTCTGAAATCGCAATGTGTTCTGTGCATTCCGCAATGGACCACGATTCGGGACTTGCCTTGAAATTCAATTGAGCAGTACTCAATCCTTTAATGGCTTTCTGCAAATGTTTTTTAGAATCTTTCAGCTTAGACAGTGCGAACTTTCTTTCTGTTTTGGAGAGTGAGTTGGTGGTTGTAGTAAAACTAAAGAGAAGTAACATTACAACAGGTAGGAAAACTTTTTTCATGATGATAATTTTAAATTATAATGAGGTGGATTCCTGGGAGTAATACCATGTGCAAGGTATAAAATGCAGCCGGGTTGATCCTGATTTAGATTAAGACGAACTGAATATTCTAAAAAGGACACCCTTCAAAAATTTTTCTTCAGTATTTCAAGTGCAATAAACTAAACATTCATTACCTATTCGAAAACACTACTTTTGTTCAGCTTTACTTATCTACCCTTCCTGACCCTCACCAACTAACCTGTATTTCTTCAAAGTTGTATCCGTTCTTTTGACCACACATTCCTAATCCGCATCAGGAATATATTTTCTTTCACCAAAATCGATAGGAGGTTGTATGTTTAAAAGACAAGCTTTACTACCAGCAGTTTTTTTGCTTTTTTGTGTTTTTTTATTTTCCTGCCAGAAGGAAAAATCAGTGAGCCAGGATGGTACGAACACTTTATCACCGGCCAATTCTCATCAAATTCACGACCCTGCAACTGTAACTCAACTTAGTTCGGGGTTCAATAATCCAAGGGAATTAAAATTTGGCCCTGATGGAAACCTTTACGTAGCAGAAGCTGGTGTGGGTGGAACAACAAGTAGCGCATCATTCAATTGTGCACAACAGGCACCTTTTCCTTTTGGACCCTATCATGGAAGTCCAACAGGGGGAAGGATCTCAAGAGTGAATGCAAACGGCAATCGTACCACTGTCACTGATGATCTGCCTACAGCGCTGGCAGGTATCGGAGATGTTTTCGGAGCAGCAGATGTTGCTTTTATCGGAAATCAACTTTATGTGTTAA
>JBJMLW010000632.1:0-3251 GCA_045805105.1 Flavisolibacter sp.
GCCGCGATGCTCTCATCCATAATTTCCTGCAGCGTCCGTTTTTCCATAAACATTTCCGCCGGGCGGGACGAATCGAGTAACTCGGTAATAATCGCTCCTATTCGCTGGCTGTTCCGGTTGATAATATCGAGATATATTTTGTGATGAGGCTCTTCCGCTACCTCCTGCGCCAGCTGGTCAACAGAGAGGTTAATGTTATTCAAAGGGTTTCGTACTTCATGAGCCAGTGTACGCACAAGCCTTCCCGTAGCACCCAGTTTTTCAATCAGCAGGTTTGCCTTTTCTGCCCTTTTCAAATTTGTAATATCGTGAAGAAGTCCCTGGTAATACGATCCTGAATTATCTATAGTCGCAGTTAATGAAAATATGCACGTCTTTTTTTCACCTGAATCGGTAATGAATTCAATTTCGAGATCATTTACTTCACCTTCTTCATCTATAATTTTCTGAAGCAGCTTCTTGTCAGTTTCATCTGATATAAGATCGAATACAGTCATATTGATCAGCACTTCGCGCGAAAAACCAAGCAGGGCTGATGTCGCCTGATTCATATCACGGAAAAGAAGCGATTTATCGGCAGTAAAAACTGCATCTTTTGACAACTCAAAAATACTGCGGTACTTTTTTTCATTTGCCCTTAAAGCTTTCAGATAAGCTGTACGTTCCAGTGAATACCTTATGCACCTTTCAAGTTTGTCTGTAGTAAGTTCTGTTTTAATCAGATAGTCGGTAGCCCCCATCTGCATGGCTTCAATATCCACATCCTTGTTTCCTTTACCCGTGAGTAAAACAATCGGTTCTTCACAACCCAGTCTCACGGCTTCCTTCAGAAAGTCAAGACCTGTTTTTGCACCAAGACGATAGTCAACGAAATACATGTCATACTTGGCGTCCTGGAGTTGCACAACAGCATCATTGAACCGGTAACACCAATCCAGTTCCAGTTCATATTCCTTGATCTGTTTCAGGTATTCTGATGTAATATAAAAATCATCCTCATCATCATCAATTATGAGAATCTTTACCAGGGGCGGTTTATGAGGCATGTTAATCAAGTTTTCCCTTCACTGTTATCGTAAACAAACAGCCTGTTTGAAAGATATTATTTACCCCAAATATCCAATTATGACGTGAAATAATTTCAGATGCCCGCGAAAGTGCTGCAGCATTAGCCGCTCTCCAGCCATCATTCGTTGTAAGATTCGTATGAAGCCGATTTGTAAAATTTTCAATTTGTTCCTTTGGAAGATTTCCATTCATTTTCTCTTTTTCAACATCCACATGCAGAAATAATTTTCCTCCGTTGGGACTCGTTTTGAAAATGGTGCCAAGTACGTTGTCAAACATGGCGATAACATCCTCTGACGGCGCATTTACCTGAGGTAATGCTTCACATCTCACAATGATATCAGGAAGAACATAGCACGCCTGAGCCTTTTTCATGCTCTCATTGAACATGGCATTCATAGAAACAAGATTATAGAATCCAGCTTCCTGACGATGCTTCGTTGTATTTCCTTTTCCGGATTGAATAAAAGACATACCTATTGATTATTGAACTCCTGGTACTGTTTCATTTTATTGTACAATGTCTTCCTGTCAATATTCAGAAGTTTGGCAGCCTTACTTTTATTAAAATTTACTTTTTTCAGTGCCTTCAGAATCATTTCATATTCAGCGTCAATACTTGCTCCCTTCAGTGTTGTTTCTGAAAGTGAACGGGAATTTTCTGTTACTTCCGTGAAAGAAGCAGGAATATTTGAATTGGTTACCATAGCCGGCTCCGGCTGTTTTTCAAATTGCAGCTTGCTGAAGTGCGATATTTCAAACGGAAGTGAATTCGCTTCAATTTCATCCCCATCTGAAAGAAGAGTGGCTCTTTTAATCACATTTTTCAATTCCCTCAGGTTACCATACCATACATAACTTCTGAATATAGATTCTACTTCAGGACTGAACCGTTTGATGTTTTTACCCAGTTCGGTATTTGTCTGATGAAGAAAATGATTAGCAAATAACATCACATCATCCGGGCGCTGGCGTAATGGTGGAACATCTATACTGAACTCATTAAACCTGTGATACAGATCCTCCCTGAATTTTCCTCTCCTTACAGCATCCCAAAGTCTTTCGTTGCTGGCAATAATGATACGGACATCCAGTTCAATATCTTTAACGCCTCCAACCCTTCTCATCTTTCTTTCCTGAACTACACGTAGCAATGAAATCTGGATATCATATGAAAGATTCGCCACTTCGTCCAGGAAAATGGTACCGGTATTCGCTAATTCAAAACTTCCGACTTTCTGATTCAATGCCCCGGTGAAAGATCCTTTTTCATGCCCGAACAATTCACTACCCGCCAGTTCTTTCGAAAGTGCACCGCAATCGATAGCTACGAAAGGTTTTCCTTTTCTTTTACTGCGTTTATGTATTTCCTGGGCGATCGCTTCCTTACCACTTCCACTTTCACCATGAATGATTACCGTGTAACTCGTAGGCGCTACAAGATCAATCTGCTGGAGGATTTGTTTAAAAACAGGTGTATCGCCAAAAATATATTCACCTGAAACCGTAATATTCGGACCTTTTTCTTTTGCAGTAGCCGGTTCTGTCCTCGTATCTGAAACAGAAGGCATTTTTTGCTGCACCGGCATATCAGTTTCCTTTGATGCAGTTTCGAGAGCCTGTTTAATAGTCACCAGTATTTCATCAGGAAAAAGGGGCTTGGTGATATAGTCATACGCCCCCATTTTCATTACTTCAACCGCTATCTTAATGTCGCTATAACCTGTTATAATTATTACCGGCAGGTGAGGATATTTTTCCTTGATCTTGCCCAGCAAAACATTTCCTTCCATATCCTCCAGACGGAAATCGCACATCACAAGTGAAGGTTCGGTATTCTCCAACAATTCCAATGATTTCTTACCATTATACGCTTCCAGAACCTCGTAACCGTGGCGGGTCAGGAATCGCTTTAGTAAAAGGCACATATCTCTGTCATCATCAATAATTAGAATGGTTTGCATCTTGTAGATTGTTTATGGTTCGTAATCAAATTAACTATATTAAGCCCACAAGCCACGGACGTGTGACACGGGTATCTGTAATTGTTCCCTGTACTTTGCCACTGGTCTTCTGGCAACTGAAAAACCTTTCTGTGAAAGAATCTTAACGAGTTGCTGGTCGGTATAAGGATTATGTTTGTCTTCATTTTCAATAACTTCTTCAATTGCCGACTGGATTAC
>JBJMLW010000633.1:0-3931 GCA_045805105.1 Flavisolibacter sp.
TATTTTTTAATTGTGTTGCAAACACGGGAACTTCTGAAATAACATGAAAAACTTTTTGCATGATGGCATAGATCATGGCCACAGCCATTCCGAGAAAAGCAGTCTTTGCCAGGTCGCCGCCTTTTTCACCAGCTTTCAATACGGATGCACATGCAGTTCCTTCAGGGTATGGTAATACCCCATGTTCTTTTACAATCAGTGAACGGCGCAAAGGAATCATCATCAGTGTACCCAGCATACCACCGATAATGGCAAGGGTCATGATGGTTACATAATTGAAGTATTCTTTACTGTCGGGAGAACTGAGAAATAAGAAACCGGGAAGCGTAAACACAACGCCGGCAGCAATGCTTTCACCCGCACTTCCTGTTGTCTGGATGATATTGTTTTCGAGTATGGTAGTCTTCAGAAATAGTTTTCCCAGAGCAATGGAAAGAACAGCAATGGGAATGGAAGCGGAAACAGTAAGACCAGCTTTCAGAGCAAGGTACACGGTAGCGGCACCGAATATAATTCCGAAAACAGCACCTGTTATAATGGACTTGAATGTGAATTCAGCCATTCGTGATTCCGGAACGATAAAGGGCTGGAACGTTTTTTTCTCATCAGCCATGGCAATTGGTTTGGTATGGTTAAAAGTACGTCTGAATGCAGAATCGAAATAAAGAATGATGAATACTTCATTCATCATTCTTTATTTATTTATCAAAGAGATGTCGTATGCATCATTTTCTGTAATCTCTTCGAAAGCAGGAACAGGATCAGTGATGCTATACCTGCCATAAATACAAAAAGCATGAAAAAGTCGAACATATTATTCATTTCATAACCGAGGAAAGATGTAGTTTTTCCTTTGTCGGGATATAATGCACTAAGAACACCAGCGAGTTTGTTTGCAGCAGCATTAGCAAGAAACCATACAGCCATTAGCAAAGAAGCAAATTTTAATGGTGCCAGCTTGTTAACAAGAGATAATCCGATGGGCGACAAACTCAACTCTCCCCATGTATGCAACGCATACATACCTGTCAGCCATATCATACTCACTTTTGCATCCGGAGAAACATCCTTTACACCAAATGCAATCCATAAATATCCAAGAGCCAGAAGAAAAAGACCAAGAGCCATTTTTGTAGGAGCTGACGGTTCCCGCTTCCCTAATTTCAACCAGAGCCATGCAAACACCGGGGCAAAAAGAATAACAAAGATGGAATTCAATGACTGGAACAGACTTGCTGGAACAGTAAACCAGCCAACATCTCTTTGCGTTTGCCTGTCTGCAAAAAATGTGAGGGAAGCGCCAGCCTGTTCAAATGCCGACCAGAAAAAGATTACAAAGAATGCTACAATGAAAATCACACCGATCCTTTCTTTTTCCTGTTTATTCAATGATTTATCAGAAAAGAGTACAAAAGCAATAAACAAAACTGCTGCAGCCAGCAGGTAAGTTAAATAGCTGAAAACTTTTGCATCTACATAGAGCGCACCAATAGCAACCGCTGCAAAAGCCAATAATCCAACAATCATCATAATCGGGTTATGCCATTGTTTTGACGCTGTTGCAGAAGGTTCACCAAGCGGTTTGCCCTGCGGGTCACGAATGTATTTATCCTGGTAAAGCTTTTGAACCACAACACTGATCAGCATGCCGATTCCTGCTACCAGGAATGCCCATTTGAAGTCTGCAGGATTTCCTGTATCACCTACAATACCACATAGAAACGGACCAAGGGCACCACCAACATTGATCCCCATATAAAAAATGGTATATGCCGCATCAATTCTTCTGTCACCTTTTGGATATAACTGGCCAACAAGAGATGAAATATTTGGTTTGAAAAATCCATTTCCTGCAATCATGAATCCCAGGCCTGAAAAGAAAAGAAGGGTAGAAATTGAAGAAGATGTTTCATACAACGAACCGCAAAAGAATAATAAAAACTCCCCGATGGCCATGATCAAACCGCCAACAATAATAGATCTTTTATTTCCCCAGTACCTGTCGGCAATATAACCGCCGATTAATGGTGTCAGGTAAACGAGCCCAGTATAACTTCCGTACAGATTTGAAGCAAATGCATCGGTAAATAAAAGTGCTTTTGTCATAAAAAGCACGAGGATGGCACGCATGCCATAGTAGTTGAAACGTTCCCACATTTCAGTAGCGAACAAAACATATAAACCTTTTGGATGTCCTTTTCCCGAAGCTTCAAGTCTGATTTCGTCTGAGGCTTTAATTTCTGGCATAGCAAATCGATTAGTTAAAAATCAAAGTTGAGTTGATTATTGACTAAAATAAACAAATTATACCAGTGACATTTAACTCAGGTATTTTTGCCACTTTCTTTAACAATCTGTCCGATATTCGCAAACCATTATCCCATACCATGAATATTTTGCTATTAGGATCAGGAGGAAGAGAACATGCGCTGTCGTGGAAAATATCCCAAAGCAAGCATTGCTCACAATTATTTATTGCACCCGGAAACGCAGGTACCGAACAATTCGGAAAAAATCTTCCCTTTACTGTCAACGACTTTGATGCCATCAAAAAAACATGTACTGAACAGAAGATCGATATGGTGATTGTTGGCCCTGAAGAACCCCTTGTAAATGGGGTTGTTGATTTTTTGAAAACAGAAAACGAAAACCTTCTGATCGTTGGCCCTTCAAAAGAAGCTGCTCAACTGGAAGGAAGCAAGGCCTTTGCAAAATCTTTCATGGAGCGGCATGGAATTCCAACAGCAAAATACCGGGAATTTACTGTTGAAAATTTTGAAGAGGGCATCGCCTATCTTCAAAAGCATCCTTTGCCAATAGTTCTGAAGGCAGACGGACTTGCAGCAGGAAAAGGTGTAATCATCTGCCAGAATTATGTGGAAGCCATCGCAGAATTTGAACTGATGATCCAGCGTTCAAAATTTGGTGAAGCAGGAAAGCGTGTTGTGGTGGAAGAATTTCTCGATGGCATTGAACTTTCTGTCTTTGTTCTTACAGATGGAAAAAATTATGTACTTCTACCGGAAGCGAAGGACTACAAAAGAGTAGGCGAAGGCGATACGGGTTTGAATACAGGTGGAATGGGCGCCATCAGTCCTGTACCATTTGCCGATGCACCATTTATGAGTAGGGTAAAGAAAGAAATTATCGAGCCTACTATAACAGGACTTCAAGAAGATCACCTCGACTATAAAGGATTTATCTTTTTCGGACTGATGAGAGTGCGCAATAATCCATACGTTATTGAATACAACTGCAGGTTGGGTGATCCAGAAACAGAAGTTGTAATACCACGGATCAAAAATGATCTCGTCGAACTCTTGCGCCTTGCAGCAGAACAACAACTGGATAAGGTGAAAGTAGAAGTTGACAAGCGTGTGGCAACAGCAATTGTTGCTGTGAGTGGAGGTTATCCGGACGATTACAGTAAAGGAATTGAAATCAAAGGACTTCAACCAGTTGCTGAGGGACATCTATTATTTCATGCAGGCACAAAAATCGATAATGGTAAAATTGTAACCAATGGCGGCAGGGTTGTTTGTGCAACAGGACTAGGAAAAGATATGGACGATGCGCTGAGTGCATCGAGGAAACTGGTAAAAGAGATTGACTTCGACGGAAAGTATTTCAGAAGAGATATTGGGTTTGAGTTCTATTAAATTAAAATTTGAGATTCTTAATCCTTCAAAGCAAAGAGTGACTGCTTTTGTATTCATATTTCTACATTGGGAATTTCTAAACGATAAAAATCTTATCCTTACTTAAGAAAAATTCTCCTGGATTGGTCATTACTTTCAGCCAACATACTGTCAGTTCACAAAAGAATTCAATTCTGCCAGGTTTTGGAAAATTGGTCAAAGAATTGATTAATCCAGGAAGACGTAAGGAGTAAAATAAGTACCGGACCAACAATTGCCAGACCGGATATAAA
>JBJMLW010000634.1:0-4821 GCA_045805105.1 Flavisolibacter sp.
GAAGTATTTACATCAACAGACGGAAAAACATTCAGCTCTGAAGGGAAGTCTGCAGAATTTGTTACCGATACACTTACCATGGGATGGATCACTGTAAAATTTCCACGGAAGAATACAAGATTTATTAAAGTGATGGCAAAGAATTATGGTATGATCGCTGAAGGAAAGCCAGGTGCTGGCAACAAGGCATGGATGATGGTTGATGAAGTGCAGGTTTATTGAATGCTGGGATAAGGAATACGGAATAAGGAATGAGTAATTTGGTTGCGTTCCATATATAATTCTTAGTATAAAATAAACTTTCCCGAATTCCATGTTCCGAATTCCATTTCCGATCAATCTGATCAATCATTCTCACAGTATCTTATCTTTAACGAACAAGGATCATCATGCAAAACCAGACTGCTGATATTAATTTGATAGATGCATTTGAAAGGATTCCCGTAAAAATTTTTCCTGATCTCAGGCAGGGTTCACTGTTTGCAGCTGCAGAAGTTTCAAAACTGATACGTGAAAAGCAGGCACGCAAGGAAAAATGTGTTCTCGGGCTGGCTACCGGTTCCACACCAAAAACATTATATGCAGAACTGGTAAGAATGCATATTGAAGAAGGACTGAGTTTTAAAAATGTCATCACCTTTAATCTTGATGAATATTACCCGATAGAAAAGGAAGCCTGGCAGAGTTATAATAACTATATGGATCGTCTTTTATTTGATCATGTAGATATTGACAAAAAAAATATTCATATACCAAATGGGGAACTACCCAAGGAAGATGTAAAAAAACATTGCGCTGAATACGAACGGGAAATAGAAGAAGCCGGAGGTATCGACCTGCAGATATTGGGCATCGGTAACAACGGTCATATTGGTTTCAATGAACCAGGTTCCAGTATTTATTCGCGCACCCGTCTTATCAACCTTGAAAATTCTACGAGGCTGGCGAATGCATATGAATTTGCAAACATTTCCCAGGTACCACGTCTTGCCATTACCATGGGCATTAGCGCTATCCTCAAAGCAAAAAAAATTATCCTTCTCGCCTGGGGTCCGGGGAAAGCACCGGTAGTAAGAAAATCCGTTGAAGGAAATGTAACAGAACAGGTACCTGCGAGCCTGCTGCAGCAACACAACGACTGTATGTTTGTATTGGATGAAGCGGCAGCAGCCGAACTCACGCGAAATAAATCACCCTGGCTTACCGGTGAAATTGAATGGAATTCGAAAATGATCAAGAAGGCCGTGGTTAACATGGCACTTACACTCAATAAACCTGTATTATCGCTAACCAATAATGATTACAATGAATTTGGATTGGGTGACCTGATTGTTGAAGAAGGGGATGCCTATGAAATCAACCTGCAGGTATTTTATCTTTTGCGTGATTCGATTACAGGATGGCCGGGAGGAAAACCGGATGCTCATTTACCTACACATCCAGAACGTTCAGAACCCTATCCAAAAAGAATTATCATATTTTCCCCCCATCCCGACGATGATATCATCAGCATGGGTGGAACTTTTCAGCGGCTTCACGACCAGGGTCATGATGTGCATGTAGCTTACCAGACTTCCGGCAATATTGCAGTGACTGATGAATTCGTGACGCGCTTTCTTGATTTTGCATTGGGATTTGAAGAGATTGCGGAAGTAAACAACAACAAGACGGAAAAAATTTTTGAAGAAGTACGCAGGTATCTTTCAGGGAAAAAAACCAACCAGATCGATACAGCGCAGATAAGAGCAATCAAAGGTCTTATCAGAAGATGCGAAGCAAAGGCCACGTGCAGGTATGTAGGAATTCCGGAAGGAAATGTTCACTTCCAGAACCTTCCTTTTTATGAAACCGGTACCATTGAAAAAAAGCCGATGCAGGAAGAAGATATTCAGATTACTCTTTCATTGCTCAGGGAAATCAAACCCCACCAGATTTTTTGTGCAGGAGATCTTGCTGATCCGCATGGAACACATAAAGTTTGTCTTGATGTTGTAATTGAAGCATTGAAACGACTGAAGACTTCCAAAGAAACATGGATCAACGATTGCTGGCTCTGGCTTTACAAAGGCGCATGGCAGGAATGGAAGATTGAAGAAATTGAAATGGCTGTTCCCATGAGTCCGGACCAGGTTCTGAAAAAACGATATGGAATTTTCATTCATCAATCGCAAAAGGACATGGTTCCATTCCAGGGAAGCGATTCGCGTGAATTCTGGCAAAGGGCGGAAGAACGCAATGCCGATACAGCCAACCTGTATGCACAACTGGGACTGACGCATTATGCTGCCATGGAAGCTTTTGTAAGGTTGAAATACTAAATCAGGATAAAACCTTTGGCCTCTTTAAGGTTTCGGCTTCTTTTTGCACCCCACCAATATGGCTGCGTAGCTCAACTGAATAGAGCATCTGACTACGGATCAGAAGGTTATAGGTTTGAATCCTATCGCGGTCACTAGCCACCAGTAAGGGTTTCAGCACATGAGACCCTTTCTTATTTTTAATCCAATTGAACAAGGTTTGCACAAAATCTCAATCCTGTCGACGTTAGCCTTTTCCAAATCTTTAAATAGCGCTTTGTTGGCCTTCCTGGGTAACTATATACGTGTTAGAACATGAGAGTTACGTAAGCTTCCCATTATAATAATCTACAAGAGGTTATTTTGAAGCATCTCTATCAAAAATCCATATGTTATGATGATTGTCTGAACTGCTAATCAAAACTTCGTCAGCTATAAATTCATTTTTATCTTTCCCAAATCTATAGGTTACTTTATCCAAAAAGTCCTCCTTCCAAAGTGTTATATGCAATCCGTCCTTTCTCCTTTCCAGTTTTCCTTGTAACACATTTAAAACTTTTCTTGTTTTACCGTCCGATAACATTTTTATTACTATCGTATCTTGTTCGTTGCCGAATATGTGATGTATTGTCAATGAAAAATCATTACCCTTTTGCTTAATTATAAAAATCGAACTGGTCATTCCATCTGGCCGTGATACTATTTTGCTTTTTTCATTATTAAGCACCCATGTTCCGCTGTAGTTAGGTGTCTGGGCAAAACAGGCTAATTGAATACAGAACGCTACAATTATGAGAAGAAATTTTTTTTTATAACTCATTTGTCTAGGAATTTATTAATTATGGGAAATTTCACAGGTTTGAATGAGGTTTTTCTCAGAGGATCGATTTAGCGACTTTTTATATTTGCCGCATGGATGAATTTAGGAAAACCATTCAAGGTATAGATTTCGGTTTTACACTCTTGGAGGGAGAGTGCGAATGTTACTACCAGGTATAATCAATGTATAAACTCGCTATTGACCACAATATCCTTTTCTGCAGGCAACAGAAAGCAATCAGGAAAGTCCAGAAGAGTGCCACCAATAAGTGGTGCATTGCCACCTCGCATTAATCCACCCATATAATTGTTATGTGGCAGATGAAACATATGCCCCAATTCATGAGCAGTAACAAAACACCCGAAACTATGAAGTGGGTTAATGGGATGGACCAGGTCTTCAGTGGCAACTCCGGTTACAAGGGCAATGTGTTTACCAAAATTAAAATCATACGATGCAATGCCATGTGCCTCTAGAGCATTTCCCGGATTTACAGGTAGAAAGACAACAATAATATTCCGGAACGGCCAGGCCCTATTTCCCAATTTGCCCCATACCTGTGTTCTTATCTTGTTCATGATTGAAGTAAAATCACCCATCTGAAATGACGCAGGAAACTCATCACTGCGTAAAGTATCTGCCACCGGATCGCTGAGATTAAAGGTTTTCCCAAAGAGCTGATTTTTATAATAGGCCTGGACCCTGGGCATGGCTTGCTTAATCGCTTCAAAAAGAAGCGGATCAAATACTTCTCCTTTCGGTATAAGATAAATTGCAATGATGTTGCCAGGTGTGAATGGAATTCCAATTGATTGGGTGATAGAATCAGCTAAACCGTCCTTTTTAACTACAAGCTTGACAGGATACTGCCCACCATGGAAATAAGGAACAATGGGTGACTCCTCAGTAGAATAAGTACCATTACCAAAATCCCATAAATAGGTTGCTCCTTGTGCAGGCGCAACGGTAAAAACACCTTTCATTGGATAACTGGTGTCCGGAAGGGCTTCAAAATAAAACATAGCCTTAAGAGATGGATGAATGTCCTCCTTCCTGCAGCCTTGTAGTACACCTATCAGGAAAAAAATAATGCATGAAAGCCTCAACCGCATGTTTGCTATGTTGACTTTACAATTTACGAAGAATAATAGCTGAGAAATCATCACCATTTTCAATCTACCTCGGAAAATCATGTAAAAACAGTAACCAGGATTTTTTAAAAAAAATGAAATACCGGATCAAGCGGGCCCTTCTGGATATTAAAGCTATTTGGAATTAAGACTTTAAGTAGCCGTTCAATTATAATGGTATTTACTTATATGAATTTTCTATAAGGTTTTTAATTTTGCCTTTCTATGAAAAACTTTACCTCTGGAATTATCCATAATAACCATTTCCTCCAGCTTTATTTTCATTCGGTAGAAAACAATGTGGGCTTCTATTATTATGTAACAGCCGTTACCCAGGATGCAGAAAGAATTTCCTTCGACCTGAAAATGGATGTAAAGGGCAACTGGAATGTTGTAGCCCCTGCCCCCCTATGGATCCGGCACCTGGAACTTCAATTTAACCAGCTGTTGAATGAGCATTTCAGGTATAAGATGGTAGGGTAAGAAAAGCTTCAGGCTACAAGCTGCAAGCTGCGAGCTATGAGCTATGAGCTATGAGTTATGAGAGAATATCTTTAATAAGGAATGAATTCTA
>JBJMLW010000635.1:0-5675 GCA_045805105.1 Flavisolibacter sp.
ACATTTCCCTTGATGAAATTGCAGCACAGGAAACTCAAGGAAAAATTATTGTCATATCCGCACTTTATTTTACAAGTCTGCTTCTTACCATGGCATTGAACCAGATTGTGTTCTCTGAAAAATTCCGTGCCTCCTGGATTTATTTTACAGCTCCTCTGCAGAGACCGGGAGAAGTAATACTGGGAGCAGCAAAAGCAGCCATATTCAAATTTTACATTCCTATGGTTTTCTTCATTACCATTGCGGGTGTCAGTATTGTTGGCATCAGAATTCTTCCGAATATCATATTGGGTCTCTTTAATGAATTACTCATTGCATCCTGCCTGGTTTTTATTGGCCACAAAACATTTCCCTTTTCATTGCAACAAAACAATAATGAAAAAGGCGGATCCATCCTGAATGTTATAGCTGTAATGTTCATTTCGGTGTTCCTGGCTTTTGGCCATTATCTGATTTATGACATAACAATGGCTGTTATATTAAGTTCTGCACTTTCAATTATCGCCACATGGCTTCTTATGGGAAGTATTAAAAGAATTTCCTGGAATCAGATACGAAGCAGCTACCACCCGGAATAGAAGTTTGATTTTTGATTTAGAGATGTTTGATTTGACCGGTGACCCGTTAATGCCTGATATCTGATCTATCGAGATAAATTACGCTGCAATAAATTCTAATTTTTGAATTTACATGTACTGTAGATTGCCGTCTGTGGACTGTCGACTGTGGATTGTCGACTGAATTACTTAGCTACGGATGTATCCAGCTTACTCTTTACCCTTCTTCTATAATTAGTAAAGAAACTATACCAGCGGAGTTTAAGAACGCCAAGAATTCCTTCCTTGACAATTCCACGGTTCATTTTTGATTCACCGAATTTTCTGTCTTCAAACTGGATCGGAACTTCTTTCAGTCTGAATCCGAGTTTCCATGCTGCAAATTTCATTTCTATCTGGAAGGCATACCCAACAAAATGGATCTCATCGAGGTTAATGGTTTCCAGCACTTCTTTTTTGTAACACATGAAGCCTGCTGTCTGGTCTGATACCGGTGTCCACAAAATCAACCGCGTATATAATGAACCGCCTTTGGAAAGTGCGATCCTGTTACCCGGCCAGTTTTTTACACCACCTCCTTTTACATATCTTGAACCAATGGCTACATCTGCACCATCTGTACGGCATGCATTATAAAGCCTGGAAAGGTCTGCAGGATTGTGCGAAAAATCAGCGTCCATCTCAAAAATAAACCGATAGCCGCGAATGATTGCCCATTTGAAACCGTGAATATAAGCGGTACCAAGACCCTGTTTTCCTTTTCGTTCCTCGAGGAAAACCGTATTGCCGAATCCTGGTTGCAATTGCTTTACTATTTCAGCTGTTCCATCCGGTGAACCGTCATCAATCACTAGCACATGGTAGTTGTCATTCAGATCATAGATAGCATTCAGAATGAGGCCAATGTTTTCCCTTTCATTATATGTCGGTATTATTACCAGTTTTTCCACTGCTGCTTAGAATTTTTTAAGCATGATGCGGGTATACATTTCAGTGAGCTTCTGTTTGGTATTCATTGGGAATTCACCTTTCATCATCCAGTCATAATATTGAGGTTCTGCTTTCAGCACATCGGCTACAGGACGACCTTTATGTTTTCCAAAATTAAACACCTCAATACCCTTATCATCAAATGTAAAACGGCGTGCGAAGTCAATTATTGAATCCTCTCCTACCAGTTTAACAATACTGTCGACACTATTTCCCAATTGAGGGTAGCGTTCTAGTTGCGCATTGAGGATTTCCAAAGTAGCTACGGCATCTACTTCTGCACTGTGTGCATTATCAAGTGATTTATTGCAATAAAATTTATAGGCAGCGGAAAGGGTTCTTTGTTCCATCTGGTGAAAGATCTTCTGAACATCAACGATCTTCCTGCTTTTCATTTCAAATTCCACTTCGGACCGAAGGAACTCTTCCATCAGCATAGGTATATCAAGGCGGTAAGCATTATAACAAGCGAGATCACAACCATCAAGAAATTGTTTTATCTCTGATGCTACCTGCTTGAATACCGGTGCCGACATGGCCATTTCATTGGTAATGCCATGCATATCGATGCAAACCTGTGGAATGGGTATCTGCGGATTGATTATTTTCCGCTTTACAGAACGGTTGCCATCAGGGAGAGATTTCACAATCGCAATTTCAACAATACGATCGGTGGTAACATTCGTACCGGTGGCTTCGATATCGATAAAAGCAAGTGGTTTTTTTAACTGCAGCATTTCAGCAATACTTAAAAGCCATAAAGGTAAGTTTTGTGTCTTTTACGTGCGAATTTAATCCGTGGCCTGAACAATTTCTCTTGCGAAGGCTTCTGTATCAAGACCATCATAATTGCCTGAACTCATAAATACTACAACAGCATTTTTATAATTATTATCCTGGAGCCAATGCTGCAACTCAGAACGTTCATTAAATACATATAAATCTTTTTTGTTGAATCCTTTCTTCACAACATCCTTGGAAAGGTCAGGCATTCTTTTCAGCTCCAGTGCATGCTTGCTATAAAATACCGCTGCCTGGTCGGCCTCCTGCAATGCTCCGCCATATTCTTTCATGAATGCTTCATTAAGACTGCTGTAAGTATGAAGTTCAAGCGCTGCAATGAGTTTCCTTTCAGGAAACTGGTTTTTCAACGCATCAATTGTTGCTTTTACTTTGGAAGGTGCGTGTGCGAAGTCACGATAAAAAACAGTTGATTGTCCTTTTGCCAGTGACTCAAGTCTCTTTGCAGCGCCGGTAAATGATGCGATGGCATCTGTAAAGATTTTTTCAGTAATTCCTAATTCATGACAAACAAGCCAGGCGGCATTCAGGTTAAGAAGATTATGGTCTCCAAAAACTTGCAGCTTTGAATAATGGCCGCCAATCTGCACTGTAGTAATTCCATTATCTATAGTATGTGCAGGAACCTTGTAAGGATGATAGTGTATATCGTCTCTTTTTATATTGTCAACAAGATTTTTTAATACAGGGTCAGTTTCATTGTAAATGAGGTGGCCGCCTTTTTCAATTTTCCTGATAAATATTCTGAATTGCTCCAGGTAAATTTCAAATGTTGGAAATACATTGATATGGTCCCATGCAATGCCGGTGATAACTGCAATATGAGGAAACAGAAAATGGAATTTCGGACGCTTCTCAATTGTGCTGGCAGGATACTCATCTCCTTCACAAATGATCACGGGTGCATCTGTAATATTTACGGATTGATCGAATCCCTGAAGCCTGGCCCCTACCAGGTAATCAAATGATTTCCCTGCATGTTTTAATACATGCATGATCATTGAAGTGGTTGTGGTTTTCCCGTGACTTCCCCCGATCACAACGCGGATCTTACCGAGACTTTCTTTATAAATGTATTCAGGGAAGGAATAGATGGGTATTTTCAGTTCCCGTGCACGGATCAGCTCGGGGTTATCGTCTTTTGCATGCATGCCCAGGATCACTGCATCCAGGTTACTTTTAATCAGCCCGGGATTCCATCCAATTGATTGAGGCAGAAGGCCTTCCCGTTGAAGATTTCCCCTTGCCGGTTCAAAAATCTCGTCGTCTGTTCCGGTAACCTGGTAACCTTTCCGGTGCAGCGCAATGGCCAATTGGTGCATTACACTGCCTCCGATTGAGATAAAATGGATTTTCATATTATATTTGCATAATAACGGCAATATTAAGCCGTTTTAATCCAAAACTAAATATTATGAAAAACAGATCTTTGTTTCTTACCCTGTTGATTATGACTACGTTGATCTTTGCTTCTTGTGCAAGTTCACGTACTGGTTACCCTACCCAACGTAAAGGCTATGGCTGTCCGGCCAATGCCAGCATCCAGAACAACATGATTGAGAGAAATAAGATTTAAAAAAAATCTTTGTGTAGTATGCATTGGATACATCTGACCGAAGAAGAGCAGCTTAAACATATCATCAGCAAATCACAACTCAGACCGCAGGTCATCTTTAAACACAGCACGCGCTGCTCTATCAGTGCTGTGGCCCTGCAGCGATTACAAAAAACTTCCCAGCCATCAGATATCGATTTTTACTTTCTCGACCTGATTGCCAACAGGGATTTATCAAACAAAGTCGCTACTGTTTTTAAAGTTCAGCACGAATCACCGCAGGTTCTTATCATCCGCGATGGTGAATGCATCTACGATGAAAGCCATATGGGTATTTCCATGGCGGAGATCGTAGAACATCTTCATGCAGCGTAGCTTCGCGCAGACGCTAAGAATCGCCATGCCGCAAAGAAATTTAATTAATTACAGAACACATTGAGGTTGTAATGCTCTATGTTCCTCTGACTCCCGCGTTCCCATAGTTTAACTTCGATATTCGATATTCCCGCCCGAACGTATCGTTCGGTACGGGCGGGCGTTATTCGTTATTCGATATTCGTTATTCTTGCCCTATCCCTAATTCCTTTCTCCCTAGCTTTGTAAAAAATCACAATTATGATCCGCAATGCAACTGCCGTTTGGAACGGCTCAGGAAAAGAAGGAAACGGACAACTGACAACAGGAAGTTCTTTATTAAAAAATGCGCAGTATAGTTATAAAACCAGATTTGAAAATGGTGTTGGAACAAACCCGGAGGAATTAATTGCAGCGGCTCATGCCGGATGCTTTACAATGAAACTGAGTTTTGTTTTGGGCGAAATGGGTGTAACACCGGAAAAACTGGAAACAAAATGCGAAATCACATTTGAAGGTGGCGCCATCACCAAATCTCATTTGATTGTGAATGCAAAAGTTCCTGGCATCAGTAAGGATAAATTCAATGAAGCAGTAAAAAATGCAGAACAGAATTGTCCGATTTCCAAATTATTGAAGACAGAGATTACTTCAGAAGCAACACTTGCATCTGAGAAGACAGCTGCTGTGTAAGGATGTTCGAATAGACCATGGACCATAGACCATGGCCATGGTCTATAAATCAGTGATTGGTTTATACTTTGGAACCAAAGCTTTCATTACCATCCATGCAATAAGATAAGCTACTGCACAAATAGCAAACATGATTGTATATCCTGTCTGGATATGACCAAGCGACTTATAATGATCAAAGAGTGCCCCACCCAATTTTGATATCAGAACGCCACCAATACCTCCTGCCATTCCTCCGATTCCAATTACAGAACCAATTGCTTTTTTAGGAAACATATCGGAAACAGTTGTAAAAATGTTTGCGGACCAGGCCTGGTGCGCTGATGCACCAATTCCGATAAGTATTACTGGTATCCAAAAAGTAATATGCCCAAGTGGTTGTGCAGCTAATACAAGCAATGGAATCAATGCTATAAAAAACATCGCTTTCATACGACCATCATAAGGTGTATATCCTTTCCTGATAAAATACATAGGGAACCAACCACCACCAATGCTTCCAACCATTGTCATACTATATAAGACTGCCAGGGGAAGCATCACATCAGTCTTGACCATACCATACTGAGCTTCAAGATATTTTGGCAACCAGAATAAAAAAAACCACCATACACCATCTGTCATGAACTTTCCAAAAGCGAACGCCCATGTTTGTTTATAGCTCAATAACCTGATCCAGGAAACTTTTTCTTTTGCTCCGGTTAATTCATCTGCTGCAATAGTAT
>JBJMLW010000636.1:0-3435 GCA_045805105.1 Flavisolibacter sp.
CTTTTCCCGGTGCTTTGCCCTGCCTTATTGGATGGGCCGCCGGTAATGACAGCATCTTTGAAAATGGACATGGCTGGAAAGATTATGGAGGATGGATCTTATTTGTTATCCAGTTTCTTTGGCAGTTTCCGCATTTCTGGGCAATTGCATGGATCGCGCATAAAGATTATGCAGGAGCAGGTTTCAGGTTACTGCCTTCGGAACAGGGACCAACAAAATTCACAGCACTCCAGACCATTGTTTATGCCATGCTGCTGATTCCCGCTACTGCATTACCAAATGCAATCGGACTCACCGGAATCAACAGCCTGCTTGTGGTAATGATCGCCAATGCATTTTTAATTCTTCAATGCATACGCCTGTACCGCGAGATGGAAGCAAAGGCAGCAAGAAGAGTGATGTTCAGCAGCTATATCTACTTACCGGTAGTGCTGTTAGCATTTCTCGCAGATAAGATGTGAGGGAGGGCTGTAGAGCATGGACCATGGACAATAGACGATGGACCATGGTAAATGCATACTAAAGAATTTTGAAATTGAAAAATTGTTGGAGATAAAAAAACATATCATAAAATAAACGGCCGTACCATGGTCTATGGTCCATGGTCTACGGTCTAATCCGCATCATGACAGCGATTCAGAGAAATAAATTACATCCGCATAAATTCATCATGTGGGTAGCAATTGCAGCCATTGTAATGATGTTTGCAGGGCTAACCTCTGCGTATATTGTAAAAAGCGGCCAGGCAAACTGGGTTGGCGTAGAAACACCAAGAGTATTCTGGTTTTCAACCGCAGTAATCCTGGCGAGCAGCATTACCATCCAGGCATCGCTACGCGCTTTCAAGCAAAGAGCCATGTCGCAGTTCAGGATACTTTTCCTGTCAACATTGATTTTGGGAATTGTATTTGTAACACTGCAATGGATTGGATTTACCTATTTGTGGAATCATGGAGTAAGATTCGAAGGTGCAGGAGCCGGACAATTCCTGTATATCATTTTTGGTCTCCATGGTCTGCATGTACTGGGAGGGATCATAGCATTGGCTGTTATTGCAATCAGGCAATATTTCAGCAAGATAAGGAGCTATGATGCAACACCAATTGAAGTAATGGCCACCTACTGGCATTTCGTTGATCTGCTATGGGTGTACCTGTTGATATTTTTTATTTGGCTCAGATAGAGTAGTTGCTGGATACTGGTTGCTGGTTTGAGCATTCAGTAACAGTGTCAGTAAACAGTAACTAGTAACCAGTAACCTGTAACAAAAGTATGAGTACAAGTGTCGCAACAACAAAGACGAATTGGTGGAACGGAGGTAAAAGTCCTTTCAACCTTGAGTATGGCAAGCTGATGATGTGGTATTTCCTGATGAGTGATGCCTTTACATTCGGTGCTTTCCTGATTTCATATGGAACTGTAAGATTTTCCAGCAATTCATGGCCCGATGCAAACCATGTGTTCAATGCATTTCCTGGTGCCGGTCATCACAACCTGCCACTTGCGTTTGTGAGCCTGATGACTTTTATTCTGATCATCAGTTCTGTAACAATGGTACTTGCTGTTCATGCAGGTCACAATAACGACAGGCGCGGTGTAACAAAATGGATTCTTTGGACCATCCTTGGTGGTCTTGCTTTTCTTTCATGCCAGGCGTGGGAATGGACGCACCTCCATGAGGAAGGTGCATGGTGGGGAAGCAATCCGTTTCCTAATGCAAATGGTACACCTGCATCTACAAACTTTACCAATTTTTTCTTTACGATAACCGGCTTCCATGGATTTCACGTTTTCTCCGGTGTAATCATTAATATTATTATGCTGATCATGACGCAGAAAGGTGTTTTCGATAGGAAGGGACATTACCTTATGATTGAAAAAGCAGGATTGTACTGGCACTTTGTAGACCTCGTGTGGGTTTTCGTTTTCCTGTGCTTTTATTTAATATAAACTGAACGAACAAACATGGAACATAATTCGGGATATTCAGAAGTAACGATTCACCACGAGCCACATTCGGATGAGGATTTCAGAAGGCGTGTGAGGAAAACCACCATTCTTTTATCGGTCATTACCATCATTGAACTGGGCATAGGACTTTCAATTTATACCATGCACAAGGGTGAACACCCCAATGCATTTCTCGTGCTCCTTTTCAAAGGCATAGTATGTATTTTAACGCTTGCCAAGGCTTACTATATCGTTTCTGTTTTCATGCACCTCGGCGATGAAATCAGGAACATGATCATGACCATTGTTGTTCCGCTCATGCTGTTCATCTGGTTTATTGGTGCATTCCTCTGGGATGGTAATTCATATCGTACCAACAGGAATACATATGATGAACATTTCAGGCAGAAAACACTTGACCGGCCAACAAGAAGCGGCGATACTACACAGCATGGTTTTGGTGGCTAGGTTCTGCGTCTACTTTCACTGATGTGCATTACCCGGAACTTTGTACTTCAATCCCGGTGACTTTGTTATGAATAAAAAAGCTTTCTATGGCCTTCTGATTGCCGTCATGATCCCACTTGTGGGTTACCTGTATGTAAAGATTTTCAGCGACAGGAATTTTTTTATGCCCCGCCATTACCTTCCGGATTCTTTTAATACAGTAACAAAAAATGGTAAAGAGTTTACGGACACAGTATGGCACCAGCTGGCAGATTTTCATCTTACCAACCAGCTTGGTAATACCGTATCATGGAATGATATGAAGGGAAAGATCGTTGTCAGTGATTTTTTCTTTACCCACTGTCCTTCTATTTGCCCGAATATGACTCGCAGCATGAAACTGTTGCAGGACGTAGTGAAAAGTCCTGCGAAAGTTGGCGACCGTGATCCTGACTTTGTAAAATTTCTTTCTTTCAGTATTGACCCTGAAAGAGATTCTGTTGAAGCGCTGAAAAAATGGAACGACAGGTTCCAGATCAATCCCGAAGAATGGTGGCTGCTCACCGGCGACAAGAAAACAATTTATGATATGTCGCTGAAAGAAATGAAGATGGGACTTGTTGACGGCGGGCAGGTTGATACAAATTTTTATCATTCAGACATGTTCGTACTCATCGATACAAACAGGTATGTACGCGGTTATTACCATGTTTTGAAAGATGACAGGTCCATAGACACTGCAACACTCACCCGTCTTGCAGAAGACATTATTTTTCTGTCACTCGAAAAAGATCCTAAAAGAAAATCCCTTCTGGCAGGAAAGCTCGAACTGATCGCTATTGTTTTTATTATTGCTGCAATTATTCTCGTTGTATTTTTTGCATACCTGAAAAGAGAAAAGAGGTTGTCACCATGATCTATCTCAACAAAAATGACAAACGAGCCCGTGTTCTGATCTTTTCCTTTTCAGCCATTGTTTTCGTTCTTGTTTCTTTTCTTGGAAAATTTAAGCTGGATGTCAATCCTGGTTTCGATGAA